>NZ_JBHWBW010000003.1:23308-48648 GCF_042735675.1 Kitasatospora sp. NPDC059571 | reverse complement strand
CGGGCGAGGCGGGCAGGCACGCGGCCGGCGCGGCCGGCGGGCCGAAACACGGACCCCCGCCCGCCCGCCCCCCCGGGCCCCCCGCGCCCCCCCCCCGGGGTGGGGGGCCGCCCGGCCGCCCCACGGCCCCCCGGGCCGGGAGGTCGCCCGCGGCCCGGACGATCCCGGGCGGGCGCGGGGGAGGGGTCAGCCGTCGCCGGCCCGATCGGGCTGTTCCGTGCGCCACGACAGCTCGATCTCCAGCTCGATCCCGCCGTCCTCCAACTCGACCTCGATCTCGGTGTGCAGTTCGTCGGGGATCCGCAGCGTGAGTCTCCCGGGGCCGAGGTCCAGCTCGGCCTGGCCGCCGCGCCTGAGCGCGGCCGCCAGCGCGTCGAGCTGATCGGCGGCCTCGGTACGTGACAGCGTGCGCTTCTGCTCGAACTCGAGGTCTTTCACGGGCACCTCCCGGCCGGCGGGTACAACAGGCGTCTCCCATTCTCACGCCGGTCGAACCCATCGGCCCGGCGGCGCAGCCCGTACGCCGTGCCCGCGGCGTTGCCCGGGCCCGTCGGGCGGGGGCCGCGCCGCCTCTGCGCCGGGGTTGTCCGCGGGGTGCGTCACCACGGCACTTGACCGGCGTCGTCGAAGAACCGGCCGGTGGGGCCGTCGTCGGGCAAGGTCGCCAGTGTGATGGCGATCGCCGCGCCCTGTGCGGGAGTGCGCACGCCGCGGAACCCGTTGAGGTCCGTCGCGACGTAGCCGGGGCAGGCGGCGTTGATCAGGACGTTCGTGCCGCTCAGCTCCCGGGCGTACTGGAGGGTGACGGCGTTGAGGAACGACTTCGACGGTGCGTACGCCACGGCTATCGGACCCGTGGTCTGCTCGGCGGCGGGTCCCGCCTGCCGGGTGAGGGAGCCGACGCTGCTGGACATGTTCACGATCCGCGGCGCGGCGGATCGTCGCAGCAGCGGCATCATCGCGTTGGTGACCCGGATGACGCCGATCACGTTGGTCTCCACGACCGTTCGGACGGTGGCGGGATCGACCCGGGTGGGCTCCTGCGGGAAGCCGCCGGCGATGGCGGCGTTGTTCACGAGGACGTCGAGGTGTCCGGCCTCGTCCTCGATCAGTCGTGCGGCGGCGGCGGTGCTCGCGTCGTCGGTCACGTCCAGCGGTACGCCGAAGGCGTCGATGCCGCAAGCCCGCAGCTTCTCCACCGCGGCCTCGCGGCGCCGGTCGTCGCGGGCGCCGACGCCGACGCTCCAGCCGAGGGCGCCCAGACCCGCGGCGATCTCGTAACCGATTCCCTTGTTCGCGCCGGTGACCAGCGCAATCGTTCGTTCGCTCATGGGGCCATGCTGCCGTCGGGCCTCGGCGCGGGTCCAAGACCGATCGAGTGGGCGGCGATACCGTCCGGGTATCGATGCGGAGTAGCGTGGGCGTATGGAGACCCGGGAACTGCGCTACTTCATCGCCGTCGCCGAGGAGTTGCACTTCGGGCGGGCCGCACGGCGGCTCGGCATGGCGCAGCCGCCCCTGTCGCGGGCGATCCAGCAGCTCGAGCGCCGGCTCGGGGTGGCGCTGCTGGACCGGACCAGCCGCACCGTCGCGCTGACCGAGGCCGGTTCGGTGCTGCTGGCCGAGGGCCGGGCGGCCCTGGACGCGGTCGACGCCGCGGAGCGCCGGACCCGCCGCGCCGCGCCGTCCGCGCCCGGCCGTCCCGGCCTGGTCCTGGTCGCGAAGGCCTCCGCCTCCCGCGAACTGCTGGCGAAGCTGCTCGACGCGTACGCCGCCGAGCCCGGCGCGGTCCCCGTCGAGGTCACCCTGTGCGGCCCTGCCGAGCAGGAGCGGCTCCTGCGCGAGGGCCGGGCGGACGTGGCGCTGCTGCACCGGCCGTTCGACTCGACGGCCGGGTTCGACACCGAGGAGCTCGGCACGGAGGGGCAGGTCGTGGTACTGCCGGCCGGGCATCCGCTCACCACCCGGGCCCATGTGCACATGGCGGACATCACCGGACTGCCGGGACTGCCGCTGCCGCGCTGGCCCGACCCGGACGGCACCTACCCGCCCGGCCCCGGTCCGCAGGTACGGGACCACGCGCAGCTGCTGCAGCTCGTCGCGCTCGGCCGGGCGTGCGCGGTGTCACCGGAGTCGTGCCGGGCCCAGCTGCACGACGACCTCGCCGCCGTGCCCGTGCTGGACGCCCCGGTCGTGACCACCGTGATTGCTTGGCCACCGCACTGCCGGTCCAGGGCCGTCGCCGATCTCGTCCGGACCGCCACACGCCTGTAGTTCGCCCGGCCATACCACGGATCCTCCGTTGGGCTCATCAACTCCCATCAAAGAATGCCCACTTGAGTGAATGCGCTATCGGGCGCCGGCGCAGCCGTCCCTGGGGTGGGCCAATCTGTCGAGTGCGAACGAGGCCCTCGGCGCCCGGCCGGATATGGCAAGTGATTGCCCAAAAGCCATGTTTGACGCTCAGTCAGGTGAATCCGCGACGGACTATGCTGCTGCCCCCAGCCCGGCCCGCTGCGCCGCCGTGACACCGGCCCGCATGCGGTCCGCAACCCGGAATGTGGCCGGCCGCCTTCAACGAAGGGGTGAACGACCGGATGCCGTCCGCCGGGACGATCGGCCGCACCAGTGCAGAGTAGGCAGGGAAGGGCGAGCGATGATTCACCAGCGGACCAATATGGACTGGATGCTCAGGGAGTTGGCGGAGGGCGTGCCGCACGCGCGCCACGTCATCGTGCTCTCCGCGGACGGCCTGCGGATGGCCCAGTACGGCACCGAGCCCGATACCGCCGACCGCCTTGCCGCCGCCTGCGCCGGGCTGCAGAGCCTGGCCGCGGCGGTGGGGCACGAGTTCCCGAACGGCGATGGTCGGATGCGGCTCGTCGTGATCGAGGTCGGCGGCGGATTCTTCTACCTGATGGCGGCAGGGTCCCGTGCCTATCTCGCGGTACTCGCCGACGAAGGCGTGGACGCCGGGCTGGTGGGCCAGCGGATGAGGGACCTCGTCGCCCGGATCGGCGAACATCTCAGCACGCCTCCGCGCAACGGCGAGGAGGTCGCGTGAGTGCAGCCGGCCGGGACCGGGAGGGGGAGCCGACGGTGCTCGGCTCCGAACGCCCCCACGTGATCACGCGCAGCTGCAGGGGGCCGACCGCGCGGGCGGCCCTCCTTCCCTCCTGCCGTCCCTTCTCCCCTCCTTCCATCGACGATCGCCTCGTGCCCACCCCGGAGAGACCGTGACCACCCCGTTCCCTGACGACGCCGCCCTCACCCCGCCACTCGGGTGCCCCGCCCACGGACTTTCCGCCGACGGGCCCGCCCCCGGTGGGCTCCGCCGCCTCCACGGACCGGAGGCCGAGGCCGATCCGGCGGGCCTCTACGAGAAACTCCGTGCCGAGCACGGCGAGGTGGCACCCGTGCTGGTCCACGGGGACCTCCCTGCCTGGCTGATCCTCAGCCACGCCGCGAACCTCACCGCCATGCGCACGCCGTCCCGGTTCTCCCGGGACTCACGCCGCTGGACGGCGTTCCAGAAGGGCCTGGTCGCGGCGGATTCACCGCTGATGCCGGTGATCGCCTGGCAGCCGCTGTGCGTGTTCGCGGACGGCGAGGAGCACAGGCGTCTGCGCACAGCGGTCACGGACGGCCTGAACCGCTTCGACCGGCGTGGGATCCGACGCCATGTCACCCGGTTCGCCGACCAGTTGATCGAGGAGTTCGGACCCTCCGGCAAGACCGATCTGGTGGCCCGGTTCGCCGAACGGCTGCCGATGCTGGTGATGACGGAGTTGCTCGGCATGCCGGAGGAGTACGGGCCCCGGCTGGTCGACGCCGCCCGCGACATGATCAAGGGCACCGAGACGGCGGTCGCGAGCAACGACTACATCGTGGACGTACTGCGCCGGACGATGGAGCGCAAGCGGGTGTCACCGGAAGCCGACCTGGTGACGTGGCTGATGCAGCACGAGGCCGGACTCACCGACGACGAGGTCATGGAGCACCTGCGGACGGTCCTCCTCGCCGCGAACGAGACGACCGTCAACCTGATCGCGGACACCCTGATGATGGTCCTCACCGATCGGCGCTTCCGCGCCCACCTGGCCGGTGGCCAGATGACGCTTCCGGACGCTCTGGACCAGGTCCTCTGGGACTCCCCGCCGTTCCTGTTGATGGCGGGCCGCTGGGCCACCGTCGACACCGAACTCGGCGGCCAGCAGATCAAGGCCGGCGACATGCTCCTGCTCGGCCTGGCGGCCGGGAACGTCGATCCGGCCGTCCGTCCCGACCCGTCGAGATTGCTCCTCGGCAACCGTGCCCACCTGTCGTTCGGCCGGGGCCCGCACGAGTGCCCCGGCCAGGACATCGGCCGGGCCATCGCGGAAACCGGCATCGACATCCTGCTGACACGTCTGCCGGACCTCCAGCTCACCGTCACCGAGACCGAATTGACCTGGACCTCGTCCTGGCTGGCCCGCCACCTGGTCGAGCTCCCGGTGTGCTTCACCCCGCGGACGACCACGGCACCGACCGCTGCCGCCGAACCCACTGCCCCCGCGACGCCACCGGCGGCGCCGGTGGCACCCGCACCGGCCGCCTCCCAACCGCCCGCCCAGGTGGCGGCGCCGGAAGCCGGAACCCCGGGCGCCACGGCCCCCCGAAGGCTGCGCGACTGGTGGCGCGTGCTGACCGGGAGGTTCCGGCGCTGATGCCGGGGGCCACGTCCGCGCCCGGCGGGTGCGCCCGGCGGGTGCGGCCGGATCAGCGGCCCGCAGGCGCCGCACGGCGGCCGGGTCTGGGCCCTCTCGCGGAGGAGCCGGACCGGCAAGACCGGCCCACCGCCCCGGGTGCCGCCGCGCGCCGGGCGACCGCACCTCAGGGACGGGCCCTGCTCGAAGCCGCACCCGGGCAGCTGTCACCCGCACCTGGAGACGCCGGTGCGCACGGGCTCCAGTGTCTGACGTAGTCGACCTGCAGGTCGGTCGGGGCCATGACGGGGGCCCAGGCGGCGGTGGCGTTGTCCAGCACCGGGTACTCGGCACTGGTCATGGTGAACGGGAGGGTGGCGACCTTGCTGCCGTCGTAGTACACGTCGACACCGGTGCCGCTGGTCCACACCCCGCCGAAGGTGTGCCACCCGGGAGTTGCCACGGCGCAGCCGGCCGGGTCCGCCGGCTCGGGGTGGACCGACCAGCACGAGCCGGCCGATCCTCCCCCCTCCCACCAGTCGATCTCGCCCTCCGCGGGCCAGGCCACGGTCCACCAGGCAGGCCAGTTCGCCACCTGCGAGCCGGTGAGCGGGACATTGATGCGGGCCTCGAAGGCGCCGCCGGTGAATGCCCGCCTGGCCGACACCGAGCCCGAGGCGTAGTCGCGCACCACGGCCCCGCCGGCGCACGCTGCCGTCCCGAGTTCGAGGCGGAGGTGGAGGAAGCCGTCGGACTCGGTGACGTGCTCGGGGTCGTAGCAGTTGAGCGCGCCGTTGGGGGCGTGTTCCTCGATGTTCCACTTGGAGGTGTCGACCGTCGTCCCGTCGAAGTCGTCCGACCAGTCCAGCTGCCACGTCCCGGGGATGCCGAGCGGGCCGTCGGCGGTCTGCGCCGAGGGTGCCGGCGCCGGTGCGGGCGGGTCGGTGTCCTGCAGGACCGGCACCTGACAACCCGTGGCGACGGCGACGGCAAGGGCGGCCGAGACCGCCGCGCTGCGCCGCATCACCGGCGGCGACCAGCGGACGGGCCGCTCGCGACGGACGAGTGGCCGGGGCCCGCATCAACCGCCGCCGTATCGGCCGTGACCGCGGTGCGGTCACCGTCGAACGCCGGCCCATCGCCCCGGCCCCCCGCGGGGCTCCTGTCAGCAGTCACGGCGGTCCCCATCCTGAAGAGGCAACTCGGAAGGCGCTCGCACCGCGCCGGCCGGCACCGTGGTCGGCGAATCGCGGCGTCGCCCGCGGATCCCGCCGGGCTTGCGGGCCCCGGGACGCCGCCTGCCCTCCCGCGATCGCCGAGGTCGGCGCGCCCCGTCCGGCGCGGCCCACCGATCACCCTGATCGGGGCCCTCCGGGGCGGCAACTCCAGCGGAGAGCTCGATCACCTCGTGTGACCTGCGTGCGGGTGTGCACAAGCGTGCGCCGCCCGTCGGCGCCTGCGCCATCGGCTCGCACGGCGGCGTCCGCATGCCGTGTCCCGCCCGGCCGCTCCCCGGCTCGACCGTGCGGATCCCGTGCACGAGGATCGCGCCGAAGAAGGGGGAGCGCAGGCGGACGGGCCGCGCCCACCCCGCGATGACCGGTCGTCATCGACCCGGACTGCCGGGCGGTGTCGGGGACGAGGTGTTGCAGGGCCCGGGAGGCCGGGCACGCTGTGGCGGACCAGCGGATCGCCGACCGGCTGGCGGTGTTTCAGCGGGACTGTCGGCAGCGCTCGGAGCGCCCGTGGGGGCGAGCGGCCCGGAGGGCGGGAGAGCGCAGCGGGTGCCGCTCTCCGGCCCTCCGGCGCTCCGGCTCAGGCTGTGGGGGTCTTCTGTGCGGTGTCGGCCGCCGCTGCTTCGAAGCCTTCGCGGATCCGGAGCCTGGGGCGCAGCAGGACGAGGTAGAGCACGCCGGCGAGGGCGATGATGCCGACGGAGATGGGGACCAGCCAGCGGTCGAAGAACGAGGTGCCGTACGGCGGGGTCTTGATCGCCAGGACGATCATGGCGGTGATGCCGTAGGCGAGTGCGCCCAGGTTGACGGCCCATCCCCAACGGCCGAGGGTGAAGGCGCCCGCCGGTCGCCAGCCGCGGCTGCGGCCGATCAGGGAGGCCAGGACCACGCTCTGGAAGCCGGTGTAGATGCCGACCACGGCGAAGGTGATGACGCGGCTGACGGTGGCGCTGGGCAGGAAGGCGATTGCGGCGGGGATGATCGCGGTGACCGCGATGGCCCCGGGCGGCATGTGGAAGGTGGGGTGCAGGTTGGACAGCCGCCGGGAGCCGACGATCATGCCGTCGCGGGCGAACGAGTAGACCAGACGGGTGGCCGCGGCCTGGATGGCCAGGGTGCAGGAGACGAAGCCGAGGACGATCAGTGCGAGGACGAACTTGGTGCCGACGGTGCCGAGTGAGCCGACCACCAGACCCAGGGGGTCGGCGACCTGGCCGCTGATCACCTGGGCGAGGTCGGGGACGGCGAGGATGAGTCCGAGGGTCAGCACCACGGTGGCCAGTCCGCCGACGCCCAGCGTCATCCGCATCGCCCGCGGGATCTTGCGGGAGGGGTCCTGGACCTCTTCGGCGATGTCGCCGCACGCCTCGAAGCCGTAGAAGATCCAGACGGAGAAGAGTGCGGCGGCCAGGAAGGCGCCGGTGTAGTGCCCGGCGCCGGCGCCCTGGGTGTGCAGGACGACCGAGATGCTCTGGTGGCGGTGGAAGAGCAGCAGCCAGCCGCCGAGTCCGAGGGTGCCGACGACCTCGACCAGGACGCCGAACTGGGCGACGACGGCCAGTCGCCGCACGCCGAGGAGGTTGACCACGGCGCAGAACAGGATCACGGCAACGGCGGTCGCCACGGTGTTCCACCGGGTGGGCTGGTAGCCGAGCAGCGGGCCGGCGAAGTTGGCGATCGGGAAGGCGACCGAGGCGATGGTCACCAGGAGCGCCCAGGTGTACATCCAGCCCGAGAGCCAGGCGTACCGCGGGCCGACGAGGTGCTTGGCCCACTGGTAGACGCCGCCGGCGATCGGGTACTGCGAGGCGACCTCGGCGAAGGTCAGCAGGACCAGCAGCTGGCCGAGCATGACGACCGGGATGGTCCAGAAGAAGGCCGGGCCGCCGGTGGCGAGCCCGTAGTCGAACAGCGAGTAGACCCCGACCAGCGGAGAGAGGTAGGTGAAGCCCACGGCGAAGTTCGACCACAGGCCGAGGGCCCGGGTCAGCCGGGGCCGGTAGCCGAGCGCGGCCAGTTGTGCGTCGTCGGTCTCGGCCTGGGACACCGAGGAGGGCGTGGGGGATGACGCAGACATGACGGATGTGCTCCTAGCGTGGAGGGATGCCGCAGCCGCCGGGCCCGACCTCCGGCCGCGGACCGCTGCGGCCGAACGGGACCCGTAGGCAGAACGCCACGAGTCGGCAGATTCAGTTGCCGTGAATGCGAAACACTGTCGAAACCAGCTGCCAGCAGCGGGTTCGAATGGTGAATCCGAAGAGTAGGGACACGACCGGTGATCCGCTAGACCCCGCACCGACTTTGCTCGCATCCGCGATGCGCCGGGCCTCGGCCCGGCTCGGTGGGGACGTCCGGCGTACAGGTCCGGGGCCGAGGTGTCGTGCCTCTCGGCCGGCGGTTCTCAGGCGGGCCCGAGGCGGGCCTCGGCCGAGAGGTGAACGCGAATCAGGCCTGCCCGTCGCGCCAGCGGCCGCGTAACACTCCGCGGGCGGCCTTCACCCGGTCGGCGGCTTCCCGGGGCCGTGACGGCCTCCCCGCCGCAGGCTGGGAGAAACCGCCCCGTCCGGAGGAGCTGGCCATGCTGCAAGGGTTCAAGACGTTCATCATGCGCGGCAACGTGGTGGATCTCGCCGTCGCCTTCGTGATGGGCGCCGCCTTCGTCGCCGTCGTCAACAGCCTGGTGAACGACCTGCTCACCCCGCTGATCGCGGCGATCTTCGGCAAGCAGGACTTCTCGGCGCTCACCTTCACGGTGAACCACAGCACGTTCCGCTACGGCGCCTTCATCAACGCGCTGATCTCGTTCGTCCTGATCGCCGCCGCGCTGTACTTCTTCATCGTCGCACCGATGAACACCATGGCCGAGCGCAAGCGCCGCAAGCTCGGCCTGCCCGCCCAGGAGGAGCCCCTCACCGAGGTGGAACTGCTCACCGAGATGCGCGACCTGATGCGCGGTGACGCGGGCCGCCGCTGAAGAACCTGCGACGGCGAGTTGCGCAGGGAGACGGGAGAGGGCAGGGGCCGGCCTTCCTGGTGGCGGGCCTGGGGGGTTGTGGTCGCGGTTGCCGTTCGTGGGGTGGGCGGGGACTGTGGGGGGTGGAGTGCGGTGCCCGTGGGTGTGTGTCGACCCTCGCGCAGACCTGTGCGGCGTGGCGCTCGTGGGTGGCGCGCCGGTGGCCGTGGTCAGGCGCGCGCCGCCGCCCTGTCGTCTCCCCGACCGTATGGGAGTTCAGCTCATGACCGAGGCTCGCCCCGACCGGTCTGTCGCCGGCCCGGTTCCCGTCGGGGACGCGGTGTCGGCAGTCCCGCACGTGTCCGGGGGCCCGCTCGCGGTCCCGGACCTTCGGAAGGTCGGCATCTGCCCGGACTACTGGTATCCGGTGGCGACGTCGCGCAGTGTGCGCCGTAACCGGACGTTCGCGGCGGTGTTCGCGGGCGAGCGGATCGTGCTGTACCGGGGGAGCAGCGGCACCGTCCATGCCCTGGAGGACCGGTGCGCGCACCGTCAGGTGCCGTTGAGCATGGGTGTGGTGGAGGGCGAGGTGCTGCGCTGCTGCTACCACGCCTGGGCGTATCGCGGGAACGGTCGCATCTCGCAGATCCCGTACCTGCCCAAGGGCTGCGAGCGGCCGCCGCGAGGTGTGCGTGCGTACCCCGTTCGCGAGGCCTACGGCCTCGTGTTCGTCTTCCCCGGGGACGAGGCCCTGGCGGAGGCGGCGCCGTTCCCGTTCCTTCCCGAGTACCATTCCGCGGCGCATCGGACCATGACGTTCTCCCGCACCGTGCGCTGTCACTACTCCTTCATGCACGAGAACCTCCTCGACATGAACCACCAGTTCCTCCACCGCGGGGTCCTGGGCCGGATCCGGCCCGAGCTGCTCGGCTATGACAGCGGCCCCCGCCATGTGGAGGCCCGCTACCTGTTCGTTCCGGCCGGGGGCCGCAAGGACCGCGGCGCGGGTCTGCTCTCCGCGGAGGGCCTCGGCGGCAAGGACCGGCCCGATATCGTCACCATCCGCACCGAGTACCCCTACCAGCTCTTGCGCGACGTGCCCGAGGGTACGGACCTGCCCGCGTTCTCCCTCTGGGCGGCGTACGTGCCCGAGGACGCCGAGCAGCGCGTCAACCACGCCTACGGTCTGCTGATGATCGCGAAACCGCCCGTGCCGGGCGCGATCCACCTTGCCTGGCCGCTGATCCGCCGCTTCACCGAACGCGTCTTCGCGCAGGACCGGATGGCCGTCGAGGCCGAGCAGCGCGCCTGGGACGAGCAGCGCGAGGACCGCAACCACGAGGTGTTCCCGCTCATCCTCGACGTGCGCGACGTGCTGCGCAGCAACGGCGTGCCGCTGCCCGAGCGCCCGGCACCCGACTGCGGTCCGTGCGCCCTCGCCGCCCCGCCCGGGGCGGCCGCTGCCCGCGGCACCGCACCCGCCGCCGCGCCGGCGGACCGCGCCGGCGGGCCGTCGGCGGTTTGATGAGTGTGCGGGACGGGAGCGGCCCGGAGCCCTCTTCGCGGTCGGCAGGGGCGGGGCCGTCATGACTCAGGATCAGATCCTGCTGGGTGTCGGCCTGACCGTCGCGCTGGCAGTGGGCTCCCAGATCCTGGCGAGCAAGCTGCACGTCCCGTCGCTGATCGTACTGCTGCCCGTCGGATTCACGGCCGGGGCACTCACCAAGGTGGTCCGGCCCGACAACCTGGTACCCGACTTCACACCCCTGGTGTCGCTCGGGGTGGCCGTGATCCTCTACGACGCGGGGCTGGGTCTCGATCCGCAGCAGATGAAGGGCGAGACGCGGAGTGTGGTGACGCGGCTGATCCTGTTGGGGATCCCCGTCACTGCCGGAGCCTGTCTGGGACTGGTCGCTGCCCTGTTCGCCGTCCCGTTGGCCGTGGCCCTCATGATCGGTGTCATCCTCGTCGTCTCCGGACCGACCGTCGTCGGCCCGCTGCTCGAACATGCCAGGCCGGCCGGCCGGGTGCGCTCCGTCCTGAACTGGGAGGGGACTCTCATCGACCCGCTCGGCGGCATCCTCGGTGCCGTCGTCTTCCACCTCATCGTCCGGATGCAGGACAAGGAGGGCTACCGGGTCGGCCTGTTCTTCGGGAGCATGGCCGTCGGGCTGGCCGGCGGTGCCGTCGGTGTCGCGGTGCTGTGGTTCACGCTGCGCGGGCTGCGGCTCGGCGGAACGCTCGGCACACTCGCACAGCTGGCCACGGTCGTCGCGGTGGCCGCGGGTTGCGACATGGTCCTGGACGACACCGGGCTCATCGCGGCGATCGTCACCGGCATCGCCGTGGCGAACCTGCCCGGCTTCGACATGCCGGCCCGCCGCCCGTTCTTCGAGACGGTCGTCCAACTGGTCATCGGTCTGCTGTTCATCTCCATCTCGGCCTCGGTCGCGCCGAAGTCCGTCGTCTCGGTGCTGCTCCCGTCGCTGGCGCTGATCGCGGCGCTCGTCCTGGTGGTGCGGCCGCTGGTGTCCGTCGTGGCAACGGCCCGGACGGCCGTCGGCTCCGGGGAGCGGGCCTTCATCGGCTGGATGGCGCCCCGGGGCATCGTCGCCGCCTCCACCGCCGCGACGTTCTCCGTCTCACTCGTCCACGTGGGCCTCGCGGGCGCCGACAAGATCCTGCCGATCACCTTCCTGGTGATCGTCGGAACCGTCCTGGTCTACGCACTGACTGCCGGGCCGGTGGCCGTGCGGCTGGGGGTCGGCGAGTCGGCACGCTCCCGGCCCCTGCTGGTCGGCGGCGCACCATGGGTGATCGACCTTGCCCGGTCGCTTCGCGCGGCGGGTCTGGACGTCCTGATGTGGGCCGGACTCCCCCAGGAGAGGGACCGGATCAGGGACGCCGGGATCGAGCTGGCCGCGGGAGAGCTCCTGGCCACGGCCACCGATCCCCGGGCCCGTCTGGAGGGCGTGACGACCGCGCTGCTGCTCACGGACGACGACGACCTGAACGCGCTTGCCGCGGTGGTGGTGCAGGACAGTCTGGACGGTCCGGTGTACCGCATCGGCCCGCATCCCGGCGGTGAGGGCATCGTCGCCCCGTACACCGGCGGCGGCGTCCTCTTCGGGCCCGGCCTCGTCCGGAGCGTGCTGGAGTCCCGCCACGAGCACGGCGCGCGCTTCGTCGTGCAGCCCGCCGCCGACCCGCTCCCGACCGGCCACGAGCTGCTCTTCGTCGTCCGGGCCGACGGCCGACTGGAACCCGTCACCGAGGGACAGGACGTCGTTGGGGCGGGCGACGACACGCTCGTGCTCCTCGGTCCCGTGCCGAACGCCTCCGCGCTGCCGACCGGCGCCCACGGCCAGGTCTGAGCGCCCGTGCCGGCTCCGATCCGTCCGCCCGGACCGCCTGCTCGGATCAGCCGTGCCCTGCGTCGATGCGCCGCCCCGCCGGCCGCCAGAAGCGTCGCTGCGGGCGGAGGGTGAGGACGCCGACGATCACGAGGACGACGACGTTCAGGAGGAGTTGGAACAGCGATCCGCGAGGCTCCGACCAGGTGGATCAGGTCCATCCGAGATCCTCCCGCCGCCGGGGGCCCGCTGCCGCACACGGCGCAGCGGGCCCCTCGGGCGGCGGCTCGCGAGCCGCCTCAGCCGGCCGGGTCGTACCAGGTGTCGTTGCCGGTGAGGAGGGCGTCGGCCTCCTTGGGGCCCCAGGAGCCCTTGGCGTAGGGGTGGACCGGGACGGCATCGCCCAGCACGGGGTCGACGATGCGCCAGGCGGCCTCGACGGTGTCCTGCCTGGCGAACAGCCAGCGGTCGCCGTCGAGTGCGGCGCCGATGAGCCGGTCGTAGGGGCGCATGTCCGAGCCGGGGATCTCGCTGAAGGCCAGCTCCTCGTGCTTGGCCTGCCAGCCGCCGCCGGGCTGCTTGCCCGCGAGCGTGAGCGCCACCTGGGTCTCGGGCCAGATCCGGAAGCGGAGCATGTTGGTGGCGGGTGCCGGGCGCAGGCCGAACACGTCGTGCGGGGCGCCCCGGAACCGGACGCTGATCTCGGTGGCGGTCACCGGGAGGCACTTGCCGGCCCGGATGAGGATCGGCACGTCGGCCCAGCGCCAGGAGTCGGCGGTGAGGCGGATCGCGGCGAAGGTCTCGACGGTGGACTTCGGGTCGACGCCGTCGACGTCCAGGTAGCCGTCGTACTGGCCGCGCACGATGTGGTCGGTGGTGAGCGGCCTCAGCGAGGCGACGGCGAGGGCCTTGGAGTCGCGCCAGGCGCTCAGCCCGTGCCCGGAAGGAGGGTCGGCCAGGACGGTGGCGAGGACCTGGAGCATGTGGTTCTGGATGACGTCGCGGATCGCGCCGGTGCGGTCGTAGAACCGTCCGCGGTCGGAGACGTCGAACGCCTCGGCCATGGTGATCTGGATGCTCTCGACGTGGTTCCGGTTGAGCAGCGGTTCGATCACCGAGTTGGCGAACCGTGCGAACAGGACGTTCTCGACGGGGTCGAGCCCGAGCCAGTGGTCGACGCGGTAGATGGCGTCCTCGGGGAAGTACTCGTGCATGGTGGCGTTGAGGGTACGGGCGCTCGCCAGGTCGGTGCCGAAGGGCTTCTCGACCATGATGCGGGCGTCCTTCGCCCGGCCTGCGGTGGCGATGCCCTGGGCGATCCGGCCGAAGAGGGGCGGCGGCACCTCGAGGTAGTAGAGGGCCCGCCCGCCGCTGCCCATGGCCTCGGACATCGCGCTGTAGGTGGCGTCGTCGCCGAGGTCGCCGTCGACGTAGCGCAGCAGGCCGAGCATCCTGGTCGCGGCGGGGGACTTGGGGTCCATGCCGTTGAGGGTGAGTGAGGCCTCGGCGTAGTTGCGGAACTGCTGCAGGTCCCAGCCGGCCTTGGCGACCCCCACCACCGGGACGTCCAGCACGCCGCGATCGACCAGGCCGACCAGGGCGGGGAAGGTCTCCAGCTTGGCGAGGTCGCCGGTGGCGCCGAAGATGACCAGGGCGTCCATCTGTCGTGTCGTCATCGCTGACTCTCCTTTGGGGTCCGGGCGGTCATCGCAGCCGGTCGGCGATGTGGTCGCCCACCCGGAGCGCGTTGGCGATGGCCGTGAGGGACGGGTTCACGGCGCCGATGCTGGGGAAGAAGGAGGTGTCGACGACGTAGAGGTTGTCCACGTCGTGGGCCCGGCAGTTGACGTCGAGGACGGACGCCTTCGGGTCCGAGCCGAAGCGGAGGGTCCCCGCCTGGTGGGCGGTGGCGCCGATCGGCATGCCCTTGTGCAGGTAGATGCTGTGCGAGAGCAGGTGGTGCGGGTGCATGCCGAGTTGGCCGAGCATCCCCTGGAGCTTGTGGCGCAGCCGCTTGAGCCCGGCGATGTTGTTCCTCTCGTCCAGGGCGAGGTGGATGCCGCCGTCTGCGTCCAGCGTCACCCGGTTGTCGGGGCGGGGCAGGTCCTCGCCGCACAGCCAGAAGTCGACGGCGTGGTGGGCGAGCACCTCGAAGGGCATGTCGGGCGAGACGGCGCCGGCCCAGCGCGGCGCTTCGCCGTGGATCTGGTCCGAGTCGGACTTGCCGAGCATCTGGATGCCGCCGAGCGGATAGTCCCAGTCGTCCGCGCCGAGGTACCAGTCGTTCAGGGCGAGCGTCTTCTGGAACAGCGTGGGGTTCGGCTCCTTGGAAACGGCCATCAGGGCCAGGTTGTTGTGCCGCATGTAGTGGCGGCCGACCATGCCGGAGCTGTTGGCCAGTCCGTCCGGGTGCCGGTCGTTCGCGGAACTCAACAGCAGGACTGCCGAGTTGACGGCACCGCAGGAGACCACCACGATGCCGGCGGAGAAGGTGGCGGTGGTTCCGTCGCCGAGCTCGGCGACCACACCGGTGACGGTCCGGCCGGCCGGATCGGTCTCCAGCCGGCGGACGTTCGCGCCGGTGATCAGGGTGACGTTGTCGTGCTCCAGGGCCGGGTCGACGCAGATCACCTGCGCGTCGGACTTGGCGCCCAGCAGGCAGGGGAATCCGTCCACCCGGTCGCAGCGGATGCAGGCGCTGCCGTGGACGGCCCGTCCGTGCTCGTCCTGGGTCAGGTCGACGCCGATCGGCAGGTGGAAGGGGTGCAGGCCGTGCTTCTCCAGGTCGTCGCTGAGCTGCTGGATGCGCGGTTCGTGCTCGACCGGCGGGAAGGGGTACTGGGCGCTCGTCGGGCCCTCGGTCGGGTCCTCGCCGTGCCTTCCGTGCACCAGGTAGAGCTGCTCGGCCTGGGTGTAGTACGCCTCCAGGTCCTGGTAGTCGATCGGCCAGGCCGGTGAGACGCCGTCGTGGTGGCGCAGTTCGCCGAAGTCCTCGGGGCGCAGGCGGAACAGTGCGGCGCCGTAGAACTTGGTGTTGCCGCCGACGTAGTAGTTGACCTCGGGCGGGAACTCCTTGCCGTCCTTGTCGTACCAGTATTCCGGGGCGCGGTACTTGCCCTTGACGAAGACCGCGGTGGAGTCCCAGTTGTCCCGCTCGCGCGGCAGGTAGTCACCGCGTTCGAGGACGAGCACGCGCTTGCCGGTCGGCGCGAGCCGGTGGGCGAGCGTGCCGCCACCCGCGCCGGTGCCGATGACGATCACGTCGTAGTGCTGGTCGCCTGCCACGGAGGGTTCCTGATCTGGAGTCGTAGCCTGCCCTGCGCCCGACCGCCCCCGCGGTGACCATCGCGGTGGGGGGGCACATCACGCACCACCGCGTCGGCAGGACAAGTCCCGTCCTCTGCAAACTACAACCGGGCGGGCCGGGCGGCACCTCAGGGACGGTACGGGGGACCGGGGCGGCCGGGATCCCCGGCCGTGCTGCGCGGGCCGCCCTGCGCCGGCTGCGGGACCATGGATGTGTTTCCACGGTCGTTCACGTGAGGCCGACCCGCCGTTCCGGCGAACCCGCCCACCGCGCGGCCGGCCGGGACCGATCGGCCCCGGCCCGGAGGTGCACATGACCGCGACGGCCGGTGATTCCACGGCGGCGAGGGCGATGCTGCCGTACGCGGCGCAGGAGCTCGGTGGCCTGCCCGACAACTGGCGGGCCCTGGTCTGGGACGGTCGTGGCCCGGCTCCGGACGACAGGGCGATGGAAGCGGTCGAGTTCTTCGTCGTCCCGTACACCCGCACCGACGCGGCGTTGCCCGTGCTGGACCGGCTGCCGGCGCTGCGGGTGGTGCAGTCGCTGAGCGCGGGGGTGGAGAACCTGCTGCCCCACGTGGCCGAAGGCGTCACGCTCTGCAACGCCCGCGGGGTGCACGACACGAGTACGGCCGAGCACGCGCTGACACTGCTGCTCGCCGCGCTGCGCGGGATCCCCGAACTCGTCAGGGCGCAGGAGGCGCAGCACTGGTCCGCGGGTTTCCGTCCGGCGCTGGCCGATCGGACGGTCCTGATCCTCGGATACGGGGCGATCGGCGCCGCAGTCGAGGCCCGGCTCGCCCCGTTCGAGTGCGAGGTCCTGCGGGTGGCCCGCACCGCCCGGCACGCGCCGCGCGGACCGGTGCACGCGATGGAGGACCTGCCGGCACTGCTGCCGCGGGCCGACGCGGTGGTACTGACCCTGCCGCTCACCGAGCGGACGAGGGGCCTGGTCGACGCCGGGTTCCTGGCCGTGCTGAGGGACGGTGCCGTCGTGGTGAACGTCGGCCGCGGAGCCGTGGTGGACACCGCGGCACTGCTCGCCGAGCTGCACGCCGGGCGCCTGGCAGCGGCACTGGACGTCACCGACCCGGAGCCGCTCCCGCCGGGGCACGCCCTGTGGACGGCGCCGAACACGCTGATCACCCCGCACGTGGCCGCCACCACGTCGGCCTTCCGCCCGCGCGCACTGGCGCTCGTCCGTGCGCAGTTGATGCGGTACGCCGCGGGCCGGCCGCTGGCCAACGTGGTGTCCGCCGGCCGGGGGGGGGGCCCGCGGGGGCGGGCCCCCCCCGCGCCCCCCCCGGGGGGAGCGCGCCGCGCGGTGGGGCGAGGGGGGTGCCCGCGCCCCACGGGCGGCCCCCCCCGCCCCCCCCCCGCCGCCCGCCCCCCCCCCCGCCCCCAGCACTCCGGTGTGAGCGCCCGTCAGAGGATCGCGATCGGGTTCACCGGGGAACCGGTGGCACGCGGCAGCCGCAGCGGGGCGACCACGCACAGGAAGGACCAGCGCCGCTCCCGGACGCAGAGCGGCACGAGGTCCTCGAACTGCAGGTAGTCCAGCAGGTGGAGGCCCATGGCGTGCACGGCGAGCACGTGGACGGGATAGTCCACGCCTTCCGCCGGGGAGGGTGCGGCGTCGTTGTTGCCGTCGCTGCCGAGGGCCGCGACCCGCCGTTCCGCAAGGAACTCCATGGCGGCCGGGTGGAGTCCCGCGCGGGCCGTGGAGGCGTCCCAGGGGCCGCACTCGGCCCGGCGGCGGCGGTGTCCGACCCTGACGAACAGCAGGTCGCCCGGGCCGACCCGGACCCCCTGGGCGGCCTCGGCCGCGGCCAGTTCACCGGCGCCCACCCGTTCGCCCGGCTCCAGCCAGGGCACCCCGCGCAGTCGTGGGATGTCCAGGAGGACGCCCCGGCCGACGATTCCGTCCCCGACCAGGTCCACCGAGAGCGCGCCGGCCCCGTGGGCGGTGAGGGTGTCCGCGTCCACGCCGCCGTACAGCGTTCCGTCGTAGACCACGTGGCACAGGGCGTCCAGGTGGCTGTCGGCGTCACCGTGCACGTTCATGGCGATGTGGTCCCGGGCGAAGTCCAGGCCCTGGTCGGGCACCCGGCCGGCCACCGCGCCGGTCATCCGGTGGACGGCCGGTTCGGGGTTGTCCGGGCCCGGGCCGGTCTCCACCGGTGCGGCCAGGGAGACCCGCAGCCCCGCCCGCACCTCGCGGGCGGCGGCCGCCACCCGTGGCGGGGTGAGCTCGGCGAGAGCGCCGTCCGGCCGGTCGCGGCGCAGCCGCCAGTACAGCTCGCGGAACTTGGCGGCGCCGACCGTCGCAGTGGTGGGATCCGCGGTCACTCAGAACCCCTGCTTCGCGTCCAGCGCGTCGTCCAGGGTGTTGGCCGCCATGATCAGGGAGAGGTGGGTGAAGGCCTGCGGGAAGTTGCCGAGCTGCTCACCGGAGGGGCCGATCTCCTCGGCGAACAGGCCGACGTGGTTGGCGTAGGTGAGCATCTTCTCGAAGGCGTAGCGGGCCTGCCGCAGCCGCCCCGCGCGGGCGAGCGCGTCGACGTGGAGGAAAGTGCAGAGGCTGAAGGTGCCCTCGGAGCCGCGCAGGCCGTCGGGCGAGGCGGCGGGGTCGTAGCGGTAGACCAGGCTGTCGGAGACGAGCTTGCGGTCCATCGCGTCGAGGGTGGACAGCCAGGCCGGGTCACGCGGCGCGAGCAGGCCCACGCGCGGGATCAGCAGCAGCGAGGCGTCCAGGACGTCGCCGTCGTAGTGCTGGACGAGAGCCTTCTCCTGCTCGCTCCATCCCCGGGTCATGATCTGGTCCAGGATCGCGTCGCGGGTGCCGCGCCAGCGCACGATGTCGGCGGGGCGGCTGAATTCCTCGGCCAGGCGGATGCCCCGGTCGAAGGCGACCCAGGTCATCACCCGGCTGTAGGTGAAGTCCTTGCGGCCGCCGCGGGTCTCCCAGATGCCCTCGTCGGGCCGGTCCCAGTTGTCGGCGAGCCAGTCGAGCATCCGCGCCGTCGACTGCCAGCTGCGGTAGCCGGCCTGGATGCCGATCTCGCGCCCTTCGGCCAGCGCGTACAGCGCCTCGCCGTAGATGTCGAGCTGAAGCTGGTCCATGGCGGCGTTGCCGGCGCGGACGGGGTACGAGCCGCGGTACCCCTCGAAGTGCTCCAGGATCTCCTCGGTCAGCTCCGGGTCGCCGTCGACGCGGTACATGATCTGCAGCCGTTCGCCGGGCATCTCCAGCCGCTCGTGGAGCCGGTCGCTGAGCCAGTGCGTGTAGGCGCGTGCCTCCGTGGTGAAACCGAGGTCGAGCAGCGCGCGCACCGAGAGCGAGGCGTCCCGCACCCAGGTGAAGCGGTAGTCCCAGTTGCGCTCGCCGCCGACCTGCTCGGGCAGTCCCATGGTGGCGGCTGCGATCGGTGCGCCGGTCGGGTGGTAGGTGAGCAGTTTGAGGGTGATCGCGGACCGGCGGACCATGTCGGGCCAGCGGCCGCGGTAGTTGGCGGTGCGGACCCAGTCCTGCCAGAAGTTGACGGCGTCCCACAGGGCCTCGGTGATCCGCCCCTCCTCGGCGGGGGGCGGCGCGGCGCCGTCGGCGGCACAGACCGTGAGCACGGCGCCGGCCCTCTCGCCGGCGTTGAGCGTGACGGTGCCGGCCACGTCGTCGCCGGCGCGTTCCACGGGGAAGGTGGTGCGCAGGTGGCAGGCGATGCCGGGGGCGTGGAAGGCGGCGTGCCGGTCGTCTAGGTGGAGTTCGTGGGTGGCACGGCCGTAGTCGAAGCGGGGCCGGCATTCGAGGGTGAACGTGACGGTGCCGCGGACGACACGGATCGCGCGGATCACGGTGTGGCGGTCGGTGGGGGTGCCGGAGGTGTCGGGCGGCATCCAGTCGATCAGTTCGCCGACGCCCTCGGGGGACATGAATCGGGTGACCAGGACGGCGGTGTCCGGGTAGTACAGCTGGCGGTAGGTGACGTCCTCGTTGTCGGGGCCGATGCGGAAGTGGCCGCCGCGGTCGTGGTCGAGCAGGGCGGCGAAGATGCTCGGCGCGTCGACCCTGGGCGCGGCGAACCAGTCCATGACGCCCTTGGCGGAGACCAGCGCGACGGTCTGGAGGTCGCCCACCAGGCCGTGGTCGGCGATCGGGGGGTAGCGGTCCATCAGTACTCTCCGTGTTCGAGTTCCGGCCCCCTGGACGAAGCTATCCGAGGCCCTTCTGCCTCGGCTCTCACTGTCGGCGGTATCGGCCGTCCTGCCCCCCGGACGGTCGAACCGGCCTGCCTGGGCTACGCGTTGTCCCCGGGCAGCCCCGCGGTCGAGGTGTCGGTGTCGGCCAGCGGCTCCAGCCGGCCCTTCGTGTCGAGCCGGTATACCAGCACCAGGGCCGGGCCCACGAGCACGACCGCGACGAGCGTCACGATCCCCAGCCAGCGCAGGGTGTGTGCGGCCCCGGCGGCCTGGGCCACCGTCAGCGTGGTCGGCAGGAGGTAGGGCCGCTGGGCGAACCCCCAGGCCAGCACGGCCAGTGCGACGGTCGCAACCGAGGTGTGGCGGGACCAGCCGTAGAGGCGGCGCACCAGGAGCAGGACGGTGACCAGGCCGCAGACGCCGGCCAGGACGGCCATCAGCAGTCCGAGGCCGCCGGTGAGGCCGTCCCACACGTACCGGGCGTCGTCCCGGGTGACGGGCAGGGCGATGAGGGCGAGGACGACGAGCGCCGCGAAGGCGATCCAGGCCCGCAGGCGGAAGTAGTCGACGAGGTCGTCCGCACCGAACCGCCGGGCGTCCGAGCAGAGGAACACCGCACCGAGGAAGGCGGTGGAGGCGATGGCCATCAGGCCCGCCATGAGCGAGGTCGGATTCGCCCAGGCGTCCGAGGACGCCTGGGTGCCCACCGCGACCCGCCCGGAGGCGATGCCGCCCAGCACGGCGCCGAGGAAGAACGGCGTGAGGAGCGACGAGATCGCGAACGCGGCACCGTAGACGCGCCGCTGGGCGATCCGGCGACTGGGCTTGCGCAGCGCGAATCCGGCACCGCGGAGCAGCTGCCCGACGGCCGCGAGGGCGAGCGGCAGCCACAGCGCCTCGAAGACCGCCTGGAACATGGCGGGGAAGCCCGTCCACATGAGGATCAGGATGAAGATCAGCCACACATTGTTGACCTCCCAGACCGGTGCCATGGCGTGGTCGATCAGCCGGCGGGGCCGTTTGCCGCGCTCGGCGCCGCCGGCCAGCAGGTCCCAGAAGCCCGCACCGTAGTCGGTCCCGCCGGCGCAGGCGTAGGCGGCGATCGCGAGCACCAGCAGCCAGGCGATGACGTCGGCCATCATCGGGCACCGCCGGAGGTCGTGCCGGACCCCTCGCGGACGACCCCGGCCTCGTCGGGCAGGGGCTCGCGCCCGGGGCCGTAGGGAGTGTCGGTCTCGGGGGCGGGTGTCCCCCGTACGGCTGCGCCCTCGTCGGCGGCACGCCAGCGGGTCCGCATCTTCAGCAGCACGGCCAGGAAGGACGCGAACACGGCCGCGTACAGGACGATGACGATGCCGAACATCGTCCAGATGCCGGCGGAGTGGGTGGTGGTGACGGCCTCGGACACCCGCATGTTGAAGTAGACGATCCAGGGCTGGCGGCCGACCTCGGTGGTGATCCACCCGCACTCCACGGTGATCAGGCAGGCGGCTCCCGCGAGTGCGGCGCAGGAGAAGAACCAGCGGTTGATCGGCAGGTCCCGGTGGCGCCACCAGATCCAGGCGTACCAGAGGGCGAGCAGGATCAGCACGCTGCCGATGGTGGCCATGAGGTCGAAGGCCCAGTGCACGATGGTGGCTTCCGTCGGCGTGGGGCGGTCCGACGCCGACACGGCGGTCAGGCCGGTCACCTGGGTGCTGGGCTTGAACCCGGCGAGGATGGAGTCCAGCTGTGGGATCTCGATCCCGCCGGAGATCGTTCCGTCGCCGTTCAGCCGGCCGAAGATGTACTCCGGCACGTGGGTGCCGGTCTTCCAGACGATCTCCATGGCGGCGAACTTGGTCGGCTGCTTGTTGAAGACGGCCCGGGCGGCGGAGTCACCGAGGAAGAACTGGACGGGGGTGAGGATCGCGGCGACGGTGAACGGCAGGGTGAAGCCGAGCTTGTGGTAGCGGTCGCGCCGCCCTCGCAGCCAGCCGACCGCGTACACGCCGGCGACCACGTAACCGGCAGTCATGAACATCGCCACAATGAAGTGCCAGTACTGGGGGCCGAACATCGGCGTGAAGATCGCCTGCCGCACGTTGACGTTGACGGGATTGCCCTGGGAATCCAGGGTGAAGCCCTGAGGCGTGTTCATCCAGGAGTTGGCCGCGATGATGCCGAACGCCCCCATCGCCGCGGTGAACGGCAGTGGCACGGCCAGCCACCAGTGCGTCCACGGCTTGAGCCGGCGCCAGCCGTAGAGGTACACCGCGATCAGGACGGCCTCCAGGAAGAACGCCCACGCCTCCACGCCGAAGCCGACACCGAAGACGTCGCCCCAGCGCCCCATCATCCCCGGCCACAGCAGGCCGAACTCCAGGGAGAGGACGGTACCGGTGATGATCCCGATGGCGAACTGCACCGCCATCACCGCCGACCACCGCCGGGCCAGCAGCAGGGCCACGGGATCGTTGCGGCGCAGCGCGCGATAGTGCATCAGGACCGTGATGAACGGCAGCGCGACTCCGAACGGCACCAGCAGGATGTGCGAGGCCAGGGTGAAGGCCATCTGCTCACGAGCGGGCAGGAGCTGGGGAGGGGTGTCCGCCAGGTGGGCGGCGATGCTCAGCATGTGCGCCTCGATGGTCCGCCCCGCACACGGCGGGGCTGAGGGGGAACGGCAACGGTACGGCCGACCGGGACCGGCCGGGCGACGTCAGGACGAGGTGGCGGACGGCTGCGCGGCGGCGGAGGGAACGGGCGACGCAGCCTGGTCGGGCATGGTGAAGGCGCGTTCGCGTCGTGAGCCGGAGGCGAACACGACGGCCCAGCTCAGCACCGCGCCGAACCTGCTGCGGAATCCGGTGAGGAAGGCGAGGTGGATCAGGAGCCAGGCCAGCCAGCCGGTCCTTCCCGACAGGTGAAGCGGGCCGGCCTTGACGACGGCTCTCCCGCGGCAGATGTAGGCGGCGCTGCCCAGGTCGACGTACTTGAAGGGCTTCGGCTTCCTCTTCCGGCCCTCGATGGAGTGGCGCACGGCGCGGCCGGCGTAGGCGCCCGTCTGCATGGCGACCTCGGCGAGGCCGGGCAGCCGGTCCAGGCTCATCACGTCGCCGGTGACGCGGATGTCCGGGTGCCCCGGGAGAGTGAGGTCGGGTTCGACCGCGACGCGACCGGCCCGGTCCCGGGTCGCGCCGGTGGCCCGGGCCAGCGCCGCGGCGATGGGCGGGGCCTCGACCCCGGCCGTCCACAGCACCGTGCGCGCCGGGAACCTCGTGCTCGCCCCGTTCCTGTCCTTCACGGTCAGCCCGGCGGCGTCGACACCGGTGACCATCGTGCCGAGGTGGATCTCCACGCCGAGATCGTGCAGGGTGCGGGCCGCCCGGCCGGCCAGGCGGGGGCCGAACGCCCCGAGCACGGCGTCGGAACCCTCGAAGAGCAGCACGCGGGCCTGGGCGGAGTCGATGGCGCGGAACTGCCGGTCGAGGGTGTGTCCGGCGATCTCCCTGATCTGTCCGGCGAGTTCCACCCCGGTCGGCCCGCCCCCGACCAGCGCGAAGGTGAGCCACTGCCGGCGCTCCTCCGGGTCGGCGGCCGTCTCGGCCATCTCGAACGCGCGGTAGACCCTGCGGCGGATGCCGAGGGCGTCGTCCAGGGTCTTCATGCCGGGCGCGTGCTCGGCGAACTCCTCGTGTCCGAAGTAGGACTGGCGCATACCGACCGCGACGATCAGGTCGTCGTAGGGGACCACCAGGTCCCCGCCGCCGGGCCGCTGCGCGTGCACGACCTTGGCGTCGGGGTCCACGTCGGTGGCCTCGGCGAGCAGGCAGTTCACATTGTGGTGCCGGCGCAGTACCGCGCGCAGCGGCTGCGCGATCTGGCCCTCCGAGAGGATCCCGGACGCGCACTGGTACAGCAGCGGCTGGAACAGGTGGTGCGCCCGGCGGTCGATCACGGTGACCGCCGCCGGTGCGTGCCGCAGGGCGCGGGCGGCGAACAGTCCGGCGAACCCACCGCCGATGATCACCACCCGCCGGGGCGTGACGTGGTCCTCCATCATCTCCCCCGGGGCGCGCCGGCCGTACCTGCGACCATGATCTCTCCTCCGGGCATGGCGAAGGACCCTGCGGCCGTGCACACATCAGGCCGTCGGGATCAGTCGATGGGCGCGTTCCGGGCCGGGTCTGCGAGCCGCCGGAGCGCGGTTCAAACGAAAGCACGCCGTTCGGTGGGCCGACAGCCTGGCGCGCCGAACGGGTGCCCTCCTGAAGTCTCGTCACCGGAACGGAGCAAGGGGCCGTGTGGTTGACAGGCGCCGAGGACGGGTGTTCGGCGGCATGCCGACGTGTCGCCGGGCACCACGCGGTCGGACACCCCGTTCGGTCCGCTCGTCCGGGACGCACGCGGGCGGGCGGTGGTCCGACTCGCCCACCCCTCCGGCGAGCACGGCGCGGATCTCTGGCTCGGCGAGGGCGCGGACTTCCTGCAGATCCACACCGGTGACACGCTCTCGGAACCGGACCGGCGCCGCGCGCTCGCGGTCGAGCCGATGTCGTGCCCGCCGAACGCCTTTGCCGACGGGGCCGCGGTCGTCGCTCTCGAACCCGGCGATCACCACACGATGCGCCGGGGCATCACCCCGTGGTCCGGGTGACGACCCACCCCGTCCGGGAGGCACCCCCGTCACCTCCGCCCTCGCCGCTCCGCCCGGCCCGCCGCCCGGTCCCTCGGAAGGCTGCGAGCCCGGTGCGGGTGGTGTTCCGAGGGCGTTCGGTGCTGGTGGACAGGGGGACGGTGTCGGCCCTACCTTTGGGCGATCTTCGCGGTTGATCGCCGCGGAACCGACTGGGCAGGGAGTTCGTGGCGATGTCTGCTGTACCGGCCGAGGTGCGTCTGCTCGTGCGGGCCGCGGTCCACCGCGGGCGTTTCCGGGATCCGGCCGTGTTCGGATGGATGGCGCAGGCGCTCCTGGCTCTCCAGGCTCTGGTACAGGTGGTGCTGGCCTTCACACCGCAGACCGGACCCCAGGTCTTCGCCGTGACCCAGAACATCACCACGCCGCTGTTTCTCGCCACGAGCGCGGCCTTCCTGGTGTGGTTCCACCGGTGTCGCGTCAACGCCGAGGCCCTTGCCCCCGGCCGGCACCGGTACGCGGTCGGCACGGCCGTTGCCGTCTGGTTCGTCCCGGTCCTCATGTGGTGGGCGCCCCGGCGGGCCGTCCTGGACATCTCCCGGGCGGGCGGCAGCGACCCCGCGGGCGTACGGCTCGTCAATGCCTGGTGGGCGGCGTGGCTGATCAAGTCGGTCGGGCTCACGGTATACATGGTCGTCGACCTCGACGGCGACCCCAGTGCCGTGTGGATGGCCGCCGTCAACACCGCAGCCGCCGCACTCGCCATCACGGTCGTCCACCGCATCAGCCGCAGCCAGCGGGCACTGCTCGCAGCCGGCTCCACCCCCACCTGAACACCGCGTCAGGCGCCGACACGCCCCGGGGCCCGAGCCGACCCGCAGCGCGCCGGCGGAACGGCGTCGGCCGCTCCCCGGCCGCAGGCCGTGACGACGCTGGAGTTCCGGGCCGCGTTCGACCACCGGCAGGCGTCCTGGTCCGGCCCGCCACCGGGAG
>NZ_JBHWBW010000003.1:0-23298 GCF_042735675.1 Kitasatospora sp. NPDC059571 | reverse complement strand
TCGGGTGTAGGGGGGGGCGGGTGCCCCCCCCCGCGCGCCCCGGCGCCCCCCCCCCCCCCGGGGGGGGGGGCCCCCGGACGCAGTGGCCGGAAGGTCAGCCGGAGTAGAGGCCGCCTCCGTGGATGTCGACGCAGGCCCACACGCCAGGGGTGTCCGTGAAGGAGCCGCACAGCCTGCCCCACGCGACCTCGATGTCGCTCCACTCGGCGGTGATCTCCCCGCCCCGGGCCGTACCGGTCATCCGCCGGTGGACCTCGGCCTGCCCGTCGCCCTCGTGGAGGATCGCCGTCGACCGGTCCACCTTCCCCGGGTTGGTCCACGTCACCGTCAACCGGCGCGCGAAGTCGTCGTGGCCGTCGATCGCGATGCAGACCTGGGGCCCGGACCAGTTGTGCGTGCAGGAGTCGCTGCTGCGCCGGCCTGCGGCGCCGGCCGGTCCGGCGGCCGCCAGCCGGTGGGTGGCGGCCGCGGCCGCGAGCGCCGCGGCCCTCGTGATGACCGGGTGCATCCGGCTCTCCTCGTCCCCAGTGGTGCGCCCGCCGGGTGTTGGTGGGCTCGGGGGTTGAACGAGGACGGTCCGGGGCGGATGCGGGTGATCACCCGGCCGGCCGTCAGGGCCGCCGGGGC
The DNA here is from genome assembly GCF_042735675.1 of Kitasatospora sp. NPDC059571. Lineage (NCBI taxonomy): Bacteria > Bacillati > Actinomycetota > Actinomycetes > Kitasatosporales > Streptomycetaceae > Kitasatospora > Kitasatospora sp. NPDC059571. Next base: position 22,671 of record NZ_JBHWBW010000003.1, on the reverse strand, counting down.
GGGGGATGCACCCGGGGCGGCGGCCGTCGGCTGTACGGGCCCGCCTGTGGTGGTGCACGGCATCCCTTCGGGCGGGCGGGCTGTCAGGTCCGGTCGGGCGGAGTGGGCCAGGTGCGGGCGAGGGCCGCCGCGACGGCGGTGCCCTGACGGTGGCCGGCGCGGGCGGCGGCCGGACGGCGGGCGTTGGCGGTGAGGTCGCGGCCCATCGCACGGCGGGCTTCGCGGTCCGGGACGACCAGGGTGGTCCGGATGCCGGCCGCACGGAGTTCGGCCGCCTGCCGTGCGGCGTCAGGGTGCGGGCCCACGGCGGTGGGCACCGGTGTGACCGCGAGGACCTGCCGGTGGCCGGCGGCCAGTTGAAGGTTGCCCGTGGAGCGGGTGCCGCCGTCGATCCACTGCCGCCCGAGGGCGTTGGCGGGCTGCCAGAGCAGCGGAACGGCGCAGCTGGCGGCAACCGCGTCGACGAGGTCGAGTCCGGATTTCGCGTCGAACACCTCGATCTGCCCGGTGGCGGCGTCGACGGCGGCGATCCGCAGGGGGCGATCGGGCCACGTGGTGCGGTCGCCCAGCAGCGCCCGCACGATGTCGTGCAGTCCGCGTCCGGGGGTGGGGCGGGCGCCGAGGGCGGCGCGCCCGAGTCGCCGGATCGAGCGTTCCGGGTCGCGGGTGGGCAGAGCCGCCCACAGGAAACGGGCGGTCTGGGCGAGGGTGACGCCCATCTCTATCCGGTCGAGGTCCGCGAGTTGGCGCTCGTACAGCTCTCGGGGGCCTTCGCCGAGGGCGAGCCGGGTGCCGTAGATCGCTCCGGCGGAGGTGCCGATGACCGTGTCGGCGGCGGCCGGGTCGATTCCCGCCTCGACGAGGCCGGCGAGCACGCCGACCATCCAGGCGCCGCCGACGGGTCCGCCGCCGCCCAGCACCAGTGCGGCGTCGTTCATGGCCCTTCCCCCCTTTTCGCCATGGGATCACTGGAAACGGGGAGGGCTCCCCGTTTCCCTTGTGGGACGATAGCAGCTGTACCGGGGAACGCTCCCCGCTTTCCGGAGGTGAGCATGGACGCCGCGCACGACACGGCACCGGCCAAGCGGCGCGACGCCCGGCGCAACCGGGACCTCCTGGTCGACGCGGCCCGTCAGGTCTTCGCCGAACAAGGCCTCGACGCCCCGCTGGACGTGATCGCCCGCCGGGCGGGCATCGGCAACGCCACCCTCTACCGCCACTTCCCGAGTCGCGCGGCGCTGGTCGACGCGGTCTTCGGCGACCTGCTGGCCGCCACCGCGGCCGCCGGCGAGCACGCCCGCTCCGTCGAGGACCCGTGGGAGGCCCTCACCCACTACCTGGAGCACGTCTTCGCCGGCCTCGCCGCCGACCGCGGCACCAATGACCTGATGACCACGCAGTTGCCGGACAGCCGGGCCCTGCAGGCCGTGCACCAGCACAACCGGCGGACCGTCGAACTGCTCCTGGCCCGCGGCCGCGACCGTGGCAGCATCCGGCCCGATCTTGCTCCCGAGGACGTCCTGCTCGCCCTCGCCGCCCTCGGCCGCACCGTCCCCGCCCTCACCGAGGCCGCCGGCCCGGACGCCTGGCGCCGCCCGCTGGCCCTCCTGCTCGACGGCTTCCGCGCGACGCCCGGCCACCTCCCACTGCCTGCCCCTGCACTGCGCCCCGAGCAGCTCGACGACGTCCTCCAGCGCCTCGGACCGCACCGCGCCGCCCGCTGATCGGCTGCGACCGGGCGGCTCGCGCAGGGGAGGCCCGCCGGCCGTCGCGGGCGGTCTTGACGCCCGGCATGCGGGGGCGGTGCCATGGCTCTGGGCGAAGGAGGGGCCGTGGCACGGGATGGGGACAGCGATGCCGAGGACCGCGCCGGTGACGGTGGTGACCGGCCGGACGGCTCACCGCAGCCGCACCGTTCCGGCCCCGCGGACGGTTTCTGGGTGGGGGTGCTCGTCCTGATCGTGGTCGTGCTCCTCCTGACCGTCCTCGTGTCCCGCATGGACTGGAGCCCCGGAAGCCCGGTCAACAACATGCCGCCCTACAAGTGACGTTCCCGCACGCCAGGGGCTGCGGACCGACGAAGGGGGAGCACGGTGCCGGAAGAGAAGAACGAGGCCCCGGGTCGTGGCGGCGAGGGGGAGGGTGGCCGACCCGCGCGCCCACCGCGCCCGTACCGGCCCGGACCCGAGGACACCTTCTGGCTGGTCCTGCTCGCGGTGATCGTGGTGATCTGCGGCCTGATCGGCTTCCTGTCCCACGGGGATCCAGCTCCCGGGGGCCAGAACATCACCGGCTGGCACTGAGACTCTGCGGTCCGTCGCCTTCACGGAACGGGCAGTGGCTGCGGGGGTGATCTGCCGACGTGCCGGCGCGGTGGTATGTCCACGCGGTGGTGCGTCCACGCGGTGGTGCCTGGTGTGCCGACGAGGTGGTGGGGTGAGTGGGGGTGCGGTGGCGCGTGGGAGGATCTGTTGCAGTCCTGCCGGGTGGTGTTGTCCGGCGTTGTTCACGTCCAGTGTCAGGAGCAGGGGTGCCGGAGCCGCTCGGAGCGCGGGAGCGCATTGCCGACGCCATCGGTCCGGCGATGTCCGCGGGGCTGCAGGGTGCTGTGCTCGAGGGCGTCGAGGGGGAGCGGCACATCGGCGCGTGGGTCGGCTGGATCGCCGAGGTGGTCGCGGTCCAGGTCGTGCAGCCGATCGCCGAGGAACGCGATGCCTTCGCCGACCGGGTGGACACCCTGAGCGGGGTGGCCAAGAGCCACAAGGAGGGGCGCCGTGAAGCGCTCCGGGACGTGACGCGCCTGGAGGCCCGGGTGGCCGAACTGGAGGCGGAGGTGGCGCTGCTGCGGGCCACCGCCGCGGCTCCCGGCGTCTGAACGGCTCTCCGCGTGGCGCTGTCGGCCGGTCCGGTGCCGGATCCCTGGTGCCGGGGCCGTTGCGGGCACGACGGTGGTGGCGTCTAGGCTTTGTTGGCGATCGCGTACCGGTGGTTCCGTGCCGGTGGTGGCCCGTCGGGTTCGGATGGGGCCCGGCGGCGAGAGCGCAGGGTTGAGAGAGCGAGCCGGCACATGGACGATCGGACCGTTTCCCGCAGGGCCGTCCTGGGGGCCGCGGCCCTGGGCGCCGCGAGTGCCGCGGGGCTGGCCGGCTGTTCGGGCGGTGGGGCCGGCCCGCAGCCGTCACCTCAGGGCTCGGCCTCCGGCCGGGCCACGCCCTCGCGCTCCACGAGCGTGCCGCCGTCCGCGGCTCCCGCATCGCCCAACGCCGCCGACTGGGCCGGACTCGCGCAGGACCTGGACGGGCAGTTGATCCGCCCGGGGGACGCGCGGTACTCCGCGGCCGGCCGGCTCTTCCAGCCGCAGTACGACTCCCTCCGCCCCCAGGGCGTGGCCTATCCGGGGAATGCCGCGGACGTGGCCGCCTGTCTGGCCTTCGCCCGGCGGTACGGGCTGCCGGTGGCCGCGCGCAGCGGCGGGCACAGTTACGCCGGATGGTCCTCCGGGAGCGGTCTGGTGATCGACGTGAGCCGGCTGGCCGGTGTCTCCGGGAGTGCGGCCGGGGCCCGTGTCGGCGCGGGGGCGCGGCTGATCGACGTGTACACCGGGCTGGCCGCGGCCGGTGTCACGGTACCCGCCGGGAGCTGCCCGACGGTCGGGGTCGCGGGTCTCACGCTCGGGGGCGGCATCGGTGTCACGGGTCGGGCCTACGGGCTGACCTGCGACAGTCTCACCGGGGCGGAGGTGGTGACGGCGGACGGCCGGATCAGGACGGTCGACGCCTCGTCGGAGCCCGACCTCTTCTGGGCGCTGCGCGGCGGGGGCGGGGGCAACTTCGGGATCGTCACCTCGTTCTCCTTCCGCACACATCCGGCCGCGGACTGCTCGTACGCGTTCCTGAGCTGGCCGTGGGCGAAGGCGGCCGCCGTCATCGGGGCCTGGCAGGCCTGGGCGCCCGCGGCACCGGACGCGCTCTGGGCCGACCTGCACCTGCTGGTGTGGGCGGACGGGCGGACCGAGCTGGGCAGTACCGTCGTCCACCTCGGCCCGAAGGGCGAACTGGCGAACCTGATCGACCGGTTGACCGTCGCCCCCGCCCCGCCGAGGCTGCACGAGGCGTCCTACCTGGCGACCATGCAGGCGATGGGCGGGGTCTCGGGCTATTCGCAGGCCGCCGCGCATCTGGCCGGCAGCCTGCCCGGCCAGAACCCGGCCGGCCGGGTGCCCCGGGAGTCGTACGCGGCGAAGTCCGACATCTTCACCCGGCCGCTCGACGACGCCGGCGCCCGGGCCCTGGTCGCCGCGATCGACCGCTACCCGCGGACCGGACCGCAGGGCGGCAACGCCGGGGTGGCCTTCGACGCCCTGGGCGGCGCGATCAACCGGGTCGGCGCGGCGGACACGGCCTTCGTCCACCGCGACGGTCTCTTCACCGCGCAGTACACCGCCAACTTCCCGGTCGGGGTGACCGGGGGCACTGACGCGGATCGCTCCTGGAGCTGGCTGGACGGCGTCTGGACGGCCATGCGCCCCTACGCGAGCGGGCAGGCCTACCAGAACTACGTCGACCCCCGGCTGGACGGCTGGGAGCAGGCGTACTACGGCGCGAACGCCGACCGGCTGCGGAGTGTCAAACGCGCCTACGACCCGACCGGCGTGTTCCGGTTCCCGCAGGCCGTACCGCTCGGGGGCTGATCCGCTCGGGCCCTCGGCGCGGCCGGGACCGTCAGTCCGTTCCCGGTCTTGGCCGCCGCCCCGGCAGGGATGAGGCACGCGTCGCCGCCGGCTCGGCACTCTGCCGCAGGTGGCCCAGGAGCACCGCGAGGGCCTCGGCCGGATCCGCGGGGCGGGAAATTCTTCGGTGCGTCCCCCGGCGTGTAACAGGACTTCAGACGGTCTCGCCGGAAGATTTCCTGTCCGGTAGGCGGAGAGGCCCCGGGAGGCGGTGGTCGCCCCCCGGAGCCCCGGGTGGTGGTGCTGTGCTCGGGTCCGCTGTGTCGTCAGAGACGGTCGTAGTAGCCGGAGATGTCGACGACGAGGTCGAGTGTGCCGGTGCCGGTGTTCCAGAAGTCGACGATGCCGTTGATGCCGGCGCTGGCCTGGACGAGGTTGGGGACGGTCTGGCCCTTGTTCCAGTTCAGGGTCGAGACGAACGGCTTGTCCGGCCGGGAGGGCCGGCCGGCCCGGTAGGCGTCGATCGGGTTGGGATCGGGTGCGACGGTGAGGAAGCCGACGCCGGTCGTGTTGGTGACGGTGGCGTTGAGCGTGTAGGCGGTGATGCCGTGGTTGCCGGGGGAGAGCGGCAGGTAGCGGTAGCCGCCCGGGTCGAGCGGGCGGTCGGGCCGGGTGCGGGTGTCGAGGAGGCGCTCGGGCGGCACCGGGACGTAGGCGCCGGTGCTGCTGGTGCTGTAGTAGCCGACCACGTCGACGATCACGTCGGTGGAGCCGTAACTGCCGTTGTGGATGCGGATCTTGCCGTCCGGTCCGACGGGCACGACGACGGCGTTGGCGATCGTCTGGCCCGCGGTGTAGTTCAGGTTGGACGCCACCGGGGTGCTCTGCCCGCTCGGGTAGGCGGTGAGGAAGCCGTTGCCGGTGCCGCCGGTCGCGGTGACGTTCAGCGCCACCGCTGACACGCCGGCGGGGATGTGCTGGCCGGCGGTGTCGGTGTCGGCGACCTCGACCTCGAACGACGTGCCGCCGGGGAGCTTGCCGCGCGTGGTGCCGGTGCCCGAGCGGGTGTCGACCAGCCGGCCCGGCGACAGGGAGGTGTAGCCGCCGGCGGCGGTCTGGGTGAAGTAGCCGGTGACGTCGGCGATCAGGTCGACCGTGCCGGCGGAGCCGCTGTAGAGGTCTACGTAGCCGTCGGCGCCGACCGGCACCACGGCGAGGTTCGGCACGGTCCGGCCGGCCGCGTAGTTGACGTTCGACGTGGTCGGGCGCGCCCCGCCGTGCGGGTAGGCGGTGACGAAGCCCGCGGCGGTCGGGGAGGTGGCCGTGAGGTTGAGGACCACGGCGGTGGCGTTCTGCGGGATGCCGCCGTTGCCGCCGACCTTGAGACGGACGGTCCCGAACGGGGCGACCTTCTGCTGCGGCGCGCCGATCCCGGAACGGGTGTCGAGCACCCGGGTCGGGCCGTAGGCGGTGAACTCGGAGCCGGCCGTCACCACCTTCATCGTGTTGACGACGGCGTTGTTCCTGGCGTCCCACAGGGTGACCGCGACGGTGTAGGAGCCGGCCCTGGCGTAGGTGTGGCTCTTCGTCAGCTTCCCGTCGGTCACCGTGTCGGCCCACTCGCTGCGCCCGTCGCCCCAGTCGACGCGCAGCCGGGCGCCGGTCCCGGCGGAGGCGACGTCGGAGGTCAGGTCGACGGCGTGGCCGGTGGTCTGGACGGCGGTCAGCGCGACGGCCAGGCCCGGGTTGTCGGGCTGGGCGGCGCCGCGGCTGTCGAACGGGGTGCGGCCGAAGAAGTCCGACTCCGGGCGGCCGGGCGCGGCCGGGTTCGCCGAGCCGATGGAGGCCGAGCCCTGCTGCAGCAGGTAGTCGACCTTGGCGATCGAGAGCGTGCGGATCTCGGACTCGTTCGCCTTCGCCGGGTCGACCAGGTCGTGGGTGCCCTGGCCCGGGACCGCGGCCCGGAAGTCGGCGAGCGTGCCGTGCACGGTGCCCGCCCAGCCGTACGGCGCGGTCGCGTTCTCGCCGTCGATGAAGAAGGCGTTGTAGTCCGCCGTGGTGCCGGGGGCCGTCTCGGCGGAGACCGTCACGTCCGGCGCCCAGCCCGTGTCGCCCGAGGGGCACCCCGCCCTGTAGCCGCCCATGCGGGCATCGGTGACCGCGTTGGCGTCCTCGAAGAGGTTGTTCTCCACGAAGACGCCGGTCGAGGCACCGTCGAGCGCGAGCGCCGGGGTGCAGCCGCGCTGGATCGTGTTGTTGGTGACGTCCAGTCCGGTCACGCCGGTGGCCCGGATGCCGGCGGCGGCGATGATGTTGCCGGCCAGGGTGACCGACCTCGCGCCCGCGGCGACCGTGATGGCGGAGGACTGTGCCGACCAGGTGCCGGTGTGCAGGTAGGTGCGGCTGACCGTGACGTCGTGCGAGGAGCCGTCGATGGCGAGGGCGGCGCCCCCGTCCGCGGTGGCGACGTAGCTGGAGTCCACGGTGATCGCGGACGAGTTCTTGATCTGGAGGGCGGTGCCGCCCTGGCTCGTCTGCACCATCAGGTTGCTGACGGTGACGTTCGAGACGCCGTCGAGGACCAGCGCCGGCTTGCCCGCGTTCATGTCGTACGGGTACAGCCAGGCCGATGTCCCGACGCCGACCAGCGAGATGCCGGAGGTCCGTACGGTGACCGGGTCCATCTCGATGGACCCGGGAGCGCCGCCGATCAGGATGGTGTCACCGGCCGCCGCCGCGTCCACCGCCGTCTGCAGGCTGCAGTACGGGTGCGCCTGGCTGCCGTCCCCCGTGGAGAAGCAGTAGGTGTCCACGTACAGGGTCCGGCCCGCGGCGGTGCTCCGGGGCTTGAGCGCCCCACTGCCCGGCAGCGCCGCCCGCTGCACGGGGAGGGCCGCGGACGCGGGGCTGTGGAACGTCCTGAGGCCCGGGTTGTCCGCACCGACCGGCGCCGCACCGCCCGCGGGGGCCGAACCGTCGAGGGCGCGGGGGGAGTCGGCCGCCCGGGCCGGACTCGACATGAGAGTGACGCCGGCTGCGATGACCGCAGCCGTTGCCACGAGACGGCGGTGAGACACCGACACTCCAGTCCGCTGAAAAGAAGATCATGTTAAAGGTCTGCCCAGGCTAGCGGCCAGCTGCGCCTACGAACAGCGAAATCCGGCCCCGGGGCCCGCCTGCGTCCGACCGCGACCCCGCCGCTGGTCGACGCACGGTCCTGCCGGCCCTCCGCGAGGGTCCTCCCGGTCCAGGACCGGGCACCCGCGGCACCCGCGGCGTGCCCTGCGGCGGCGGAACGCGGCGCTCCGCCAAGAACAATCCGCCACAGCCGGGCAGTGGCCGGGATGAATCGCGGAACGGGACTGCATCGGGGAATGCGTGAACGCGCCACCGCGGCCCGCGCCACCGCCCCGGTATTGGAAGGGGCAGGTCCCGCAGCAGGTGAAGGACGTGCAGGGCCGGTCCTCGGCCAAGGGGCTGCGGTTGACCGTGACCGTGGCGGCACACTCGGCGCACGAGCTGGAGGCGGCCCGCGACACCCTGCAGAGGCGCACCCGGGGCAAGGACGCGGCCGCCGAGCCCGCCGCCGCATGGAACTCCATAGCCGTCATGTCGGACGGGAGCGGCCTCGTCGTCACCTACAACTCGCCCTCCTCGCAGCAGGTCCGGACGCGGTCCCCGCAGGGCGCGACGCACGCGGTCCCGCAGCAGCGGATCACCACCGCGTCGCCCGCCCGGTTCGCCACCCGGGTGCAGAGCCTGACCGGTGTCCCGGTCCAGGCCGCCGCCGCCCCCGGAACGCGACGGGGCCTACTGGCGGGGCGACGACTCCTCCCCGTTCTGGGCCGGGGCCCAACTCCTCACCCCCACCAATGCGTTCTGCACATCGGGCTTCGCCGGCTCGCACGCCGGGAACGCCGTCGTCCTGACCGCCTCCCACTGCGGGACCTCCGGCACCTTCGGCACCGCCACCGACGCGGTGGAAGGATGGCCGGTGACGACAGCCTCGACTACGACACGACGTTCGTGAACCTCAACGGCTCGGCCGGCACCCAGTTCTACGACGGGGCGTGGAACGACCCGAACGGTTACCACAAGCACGTCGCGAGCTGGGGCCTCAACCACGACGGCGACTACGTCTGCACGTCCGGCGCCATGTCGGGCATCCACTGCAACCTGAAGGTGAAGTACGCCGGCGTCGACATCTCCATCGGCGGCATCGTGCGCCACAACGTCGTCGAGGCGTTCCGCACCGACAGCTCCACCATCGCCGTCGCCCAGGGCGACAGCGGTGGCCCGGTCGTCACCAGCACCGACGGCACCTGGGGCAGCGAGATGCAGGCGCGCGGCCTGATCAGCGGCGGCGACGGCGAGTGGGTGGTCTGCCCGACCTGGGGCGTGGGCACCGCCGGTCAGACGGCCTGCTACTCCGGCGTCGCCTGCATCGGTATGTCCGCCATCGTGAACACGCTCGGATTCACCCTCAACACCTGACGTCCAAGGGGGAGCCCCGTGACCGGGACCGTACGCCGTGCTGCCGCCATCGTCCTGCTCGCGGCAGCCCTCGCGGGCTGCGGCGCCGTTCACGGGGACCTTCCCCCGCTCGCCCCGCCGTCCCCGGCGCCCGGCGACACCGAGGGGCAGATCATGTCCGTCACGGGCGAGGGCTTCACGGTCTGCGGCGTCGGGCAGCGCAGACCCGGCCTCTTCGACGTGACCGTCTGCGGCGACGTCGCCAAGGCCCGCGCCGTCCTCGACTCCCGCTTCCCCGGGCAGACCGTCCCCCTCGCCTACACCGCCGGCGACGGCGGCACCCACACCCCCCACGAACTCGTGGCCCAGTACTGGGTGAGCCGCACCACCGGGGACGGCTTCACCGTCTCCTCCACCCGCATCACCGGGAGCGGGAGGATCGACGTCGGGATCGACGGCAGCCTGGACAAGGCCCGCGCCGTCCTGGAGCACCGCTTCCCGGGCTGGACCACCGTGCACGAGGAACGGGCGCACTCGGCCCTCTGACCGGGGCGTCCGGTCCCGCGCCCGGGAGCCCCGCGCCGCCCCCGCCCCCTCGCACGGAGTAGTACCGGGTGGCCGCGGTGCGCCCGCCCGCCGGGCGGCCTACCGTCGTCGGGAGACCCGAGGAGTGGGAGGAACGCCGTGCCGGAGCAGAAGATCACCACCTTCCTGTGGTTCGACGACCAGGCCGAGGAGGCTGCGCGGTTCTACACCTCGCTCTTCCCCGACTCCCGGATCACCGAGATCCAGCGCTACGGGGAGGCCGGCCCCGGCGCGGCGGGCTCGGTGATGACGGTGGCGTTCGAACTCGCCGGGCAGCAGTACGTCGCGCTCAACGGTGGCCCGCTGTTCCCGTTCAGCGAGGCGATCTCGCTCCAGGTCGGCTGCGACGACCAGGCGGAGGTCGACCGGCTGTGGGCCGCCCTCACCGAGGGCGGGCAGGAGAGCGACTGCGGCTGGCTGAAGGACCGCTACGGGCTGTCCTGGCAGATCACCCCCCGGCGGCTGATCGAACTCCTCGGCGACCCGGACCCGGTCAGGGCCCAGCGGGTGATGCGGGCGATGCTCCGGATGAGGAAGATCGACATCCAGGTGCTGGAGGACGCCCACGCGGAGGGCGGAGAGAGCGCCTCCGCCCCGTAGCCGCGGCCCGCCCCCGGGCCGCACGATGCCGCGCCGCGCTGTGCGCCGTACGGCCCGTGCCCGGGCCGTCCGCGGGCCTGCATGGGCGGGCCCGGGGAGGGCAGGCGGGTGGGGAGGGCCGGTGCGCGCGGGCCGGCGGAAGGGGAGAGGCGATGTCCAGGATCGAGGAGTCGGTGGAGGTGGCGGTCCCGGTGGCCGCGGCCTACGAGCAGTGGTGCCGCACGTCGGCGTTCCCGCGGTTCATGAGCGGGGTCGAGGAGGTGGCGCCGGGCCCGGCCGGAACCGTCCACTGGGTGGCCCGGGTGGACGGGGTCCGGCGCGAGTTCGACGCGGAGATCACCGAGCGGGTCCCCGGGGAGCGGATCGCCTGGCGCTCGGTGGACGGGGCCGAGCAGTCCGGCGTGGTCACCTTCCACGACGCGGGCCCGGGCCGGACGAGGATCATGCTCCAGCTCGACCACACCCCGCACGGCGTGATCGACCTGATCGGCGACCGGCTGGGGTTCGTCGCCCACCAGGTGCACCGCTGCCTGCAGGACTTCAGGGCAAACGTCGAGCGCGCATCCCCGGCGGCCTGAGCCCCATCGGCCCCCGCCACCACGACCGCTGACCGCCGACCGGCGGCCCGCAGCCGTATGGGCATGCATGCCTGCAGCCAGGCAGCTCTGTAGCCATGCACCCATGCACCCATGCACCCATGCACCCATGCAGCCCGGTAGGCATGCGCCTACGCAGCCCTGTAGGCATGCAGCCGTGCAGGCATGCAGGCCGGTGGCCGGTGGCGGGGCTTGCCGGGCGGCCGGGTGGGGAAGGACGGGGTCCGGGGGCCCGTGCAGCGGGGGCGGGCGACGGGGAGCAGGCGGGGGGACGTGTGACGAAGCGTGATGCCCGGCGGGGTGCGGTGCGGCGCGCAGCGGTGGCACTGGCCGTGTGGTGGTTGTGGATGCCGCTGCTCGCCGTGCTGGTGTGGGTGGTCAAGCACGCCGTGTTCGGCGGGTTCGGGCAGCAGGACCAGAGCTATGTGCTGCTGATCGAGCAGGAGTTGTTCCCGCACGGCGGGGTTCTCGACGCGGCCCCGCTGTTCTGGCTGTGGGTCGCGGTCGGGCTGGCCGGCACGGAGTGGGCCCTGGCCTACGCCGCGCAGGAGTCCGGGGCGGCCTTTCGCGGATGGCGGGTGCGCCTGGCGCTGGCGGCGGTGCTGCTGGCAGTGGCAGGTTCGCTGGTGCGGGCCGGCACCGGGATGTGGGACGACGACAAGGATGCGGGCCGCTTCTACGCGGCCGCGACCGTCCTCGACGTCCCGTCCGGCGGCGCGGCCGTGCCGCGCTCGGTGCTGCCGGTGACCGGGCACGCCCGCCCCGGCGACGGGACCCGCTGTGACCTGGTCGGCACCGCGGACGTGCCGGCCTGCGTGAAGACCGCGCCGATGCCGGACTTCGACTTCGAGGCGCGCACCGCCTCCTACGCGGCCGCGACCAAGGCGCTCACCGACAGCGCCGGCCTGACCTCCGGGGTCCACCTGATGGGTCACAGCCTGCACTACCTCCCCGACGCCGGGCGGGGCGGCGGGGTGTGGACGGCTGTCCTGGACGGCTCCGGCAAGCAGCCAATGGAGGGTGTCGCCCGCTGGGACGGCCGCTCCAACACCGTCGCCACCTGTGCCTTTCGGGGTGATCACGCCTTCGACCGGGCCTTCGCCGGGACGGGCGGCACCAGCCTGCGCAACCTCCTCGCCGAACGCTTCCCCCGCCTCGAGTACAGCGAGCAGGACATCTGGGGTTACTGCGACGGCGACGACCCGCGTACCGCCCGGCCGGTCGTGGTCATCTCGGTGGCCCGGCAGACCGGCTGGAAGCAGCGCACCGTCCTGGAACCGGTCGGCGTCCTGGTCCTGCGCGGCTCGCCGGACGGCCGCCCCGACCTGACCTACCGGCCGAACGTGGCCCCGGGCGACCTGCCCGGTGCCGTCTACCCGGCATCGGTGGTCCGCGCACAGATCCACGAGGTCCAGTGGCTAGGCGGACGCGGCGCCAAGGACGACCGCGGCTTCGGCTACGCCCACACGTCGGCCGCCACCAACGCCGGCAACCCGGGCGAGTTCCTGCTGCGCTCCAAGGCCGACGGCCACCTGTACTACGTGACGCCGCTCGTCCCGCGGGAGAGCTCCTCGCAGCTGGTCGTGGCGTTCGCCGTCCTGCAGGCGGACCGGGTCGGCGGCGGCCTGAACGACCTGCACGTGTACGTGCGCGGTGACGACAGCCCGCCGGTGAACCTGGACGTGCTGGCCAGCCGGATGGTCTCCTACATGGCGCAGCAGACTGCGATCACCATCAGCGCCGGGCAGGGTGGTGCACTGCAGGAGATCGTCCCGTTCGGCCGGGACATGTGGCGCGGTTTCGTGGACTTCAACGGACAGACCCAGGACTACATCGACCTGTCGGGCGATGCCACGGTGACGCCGAACCTGGTGTCGCTGACCGGCAGCATCACCGCCCCCGGCGGCGGCCCGACACCCGCCCCGACACCTGCGCCGACGGCGCCCGCCACACCCGCGCCCGGGCCCACCACGCCCACCGGCCAGGCGCCCGCACCGGCCGCCGGGTGCGGCGGCGACCCCCGACAGCTGACGACGGGCCAGCTCGCGTCCTGCGTGGCCGAGCTGTCCAAGGCCCTGCAGGGACGCATCCAGGAACCGGCGACCGCGCGGCCCTGACCACCGCGGGCACCGACCGCGGGCCGAGCTGCCGCACCACCCCCGGGCCCCGCGCGAGAATCGTGGTCCGAACCGCAGACGGAAGGGACGAGGGCTGTGCAGTCCACACTCAACCTCTGGTGCCGACACCTCGGGCACGTGCCCGAGTCGCTCTGGCAGCAGACCGACCTCCAGGTCCTGATCCTCGCGGACAACGACCTCACCCACCTCCCGCCCGAGATCGCACGACTGCACCGCCTGACCACCCTGGACCTCGGCCACAACGCGCTCACCTCCCTCCCCGAGGCACTGGGCGACCTGACCGGCCTCGGCGGCTGCCTCTACCTGCACGACAACAAGCTGACCGCGCTCCCCGACACGCTCGGGAACCTGACCCGGCTGCGCTACCTCAACGTCGGCGAGAACCCGCTGACCGCCCTGCCCGAGAGCATCGGCGGGATGACGGACCTGATCGAGCTCCGGTCCCAGCACACCCGGCTCACCCGCCTGCCCGCCGACATCGGCAAGCTGGGCCGGCTGCGCGAACTGTGGCTGCGCGGCAACCCACTCACCGATCTGCCGCCCTCGATGAGCGCCCTCGGCGAACTGCGCCAGCTGGAACTGCGCGAGAACGCCCTCACCGACCTGCCGCAGACCCTCGCCGGCCTTCCCCGGCTGCGCCACCTCGACCTGCGCAGCAACCGCAGCACCCGACTGCCGGACTGGGTCGTGGACCTGCCCTCCCTGGAGAAGCTCGACCTCCGCTGGAACGACTGCCAGCCACCGGCGGGACTGCTGACCGAACTGGAGGAACGCGGCTGCGTCGTCCTCCTGTGAACCACGCCCACGCCCGCGACCCCCGAGCCCGGGGCACCCGGACGGCACCCTGCGCACGCTGTCGGTACCGGCTCCTAGAGTGATCCGCGCGCGGACGGCGATCGGCCGGACACCGCCGCTCGTCGTGCAACCACCAGCACCCAGGAGCCACAGACCATGGGATACCACACCGAGTTCACCGGCCGGATCGAGGTCGTACCCCCACTGAACGAGTCGGAGCGGGCGTACCTGCGAAGCTTCGCCCGAAGCCGCCGGGTCGACCGGGAGCAGGGTCCCTACTTCACCGGCGGGCCGGCCAGCGCGCGGGCGAGGGCGCGTGCTGCGGCGCCACGCTGCGCGTCGCCTCCCACCGGCCCCACCGCGCCGAATGACCCACGATGACAAGGTTGCGGCACCACCGAGCAGCCCGGAGCGAGCGCGTCCTGTCGAGGTTTCCGATGCCGACCGGTCCACCGCCACGGGCTCCGTGTCGACGGCTGAGCGCTTCTCGATGCTTGGGGTTACGTCGTGGCGGGGCCAGCGTGAAGGGTGTCGGTGCGGTTGCTGTCGTAGGTACCGAGGCCGGACCCGGCGCAGGCCGGTCGGAGGAGTGAGGCCGTGCTCCGGCCGGCATCCGGTGCCAACGCGTTGATCACCGGCAGCGGGCGCCCTCGGATTCGCCCGCGCCGGATGACCGTTGCGGGGCACCCGGCGACGCTCGGGGCCCCTGTCCCCGGGCCGGAACCTGACATCTGTCAGCTTGATCGAAGACTGTGTCCGGCCGAGGAGAGCGTCTCGGGCGGACACGTGGCCGGTCGCGTCACCCGGATCGGCGGGCGCAGCCTGATCGGGGATTGGGTCCGGTACACCCGCTGTCCGGCCGGTCCGAGCAGGTCGTCACAGTGTGCGACACCCGCCGAAGTCCGGTCCTGACGTATTCCGGACAGGCGGACCAGGACCAGGTTTCGAGCCTGTATGCGGCCCTGTAGCGGTCCCTGGTCTGTCGGTCCCGGTTTAGACAGGGCTGGAGCGCCAGGCATCGCGGGCAGCGCTGGAGGCGGACGCGGCCTGGTGGGCGGTGCGGGAGGCCATCTCTACAGGGTGGGTTTCCCAGGCGGTGACGATCCGGCGTCCGGCGGTGGCGAGGGCGGTGGCGACCAGGGCCGCCCCGGCGACGCTCAGGAAAGCCCCGGCGACGGTCATGGCGGCGCCCATGGTGAGGCGGCGGACGTTCGGCTTGAATTGCGTGGCATGGAAGTGGTTGTTCGGCATACCTCCACGATGCGCGGCCGTGCTTTCCGTCGCACCCGCGGTCGTCCGGCGTGTGCCGCCGCGGCGCTGCCGCGCTCCGACCAGCCGCGCTTCGGTGGTGCGGTTCGATGTGTGTTCGACCGTCGCGCGTGTCGGGCTCGGTGGTCGATCGCCCGGGCGTGACCAGCACGGCAGCGCCGCATCGTCGGCACCTATTGCCGCTGGCCCCGGGACCGACGTGGTCATGTCGGCAGGCAGGGTCGGTGGTCAGGGGTGTGGCCGCACAGATCGGCGCCGCCGTCCAGCAGACACCGGCCCGACTGCGCCGCAGACCGAAGACAGCCCGATGGTCGCGGGCATCATGGCCTTCGGCGCCAGCCTGCTCGCAGCCGCCCTGCTGCCCATCAGTCGGTTCGAGGAGCAGAGCGGTGCGAAGCTCCACGAGCACGCGGATCTACTGGAGCCCGCCAAGCAGGAAGCCGTCGAGCCGCGCAGGACGTCCGCGACGAAGTCCGCGAGCCGGCCGCCGACGCGGTCAAGGCCGTGAGGACCTCCGCCCGGGACGCCGGGCAGCGTTCCAGCGGTCAGAGACGGCATCGATCGAGCGCGCCGACCAGGGGGAAGCTGCCCGGCGCGTGGCCACCCCCCTTCCGTGAGACCGCCCGGAGGGCCAAGAGGCCTACGTTCGCCGTCACGCACGTGGCGCCGGGCCCGCACGGGCCGCGAGAAGGTCACCGAGGAGGACCAGGGCGCACCCGGACCCGCGACGAGCGTGGGCCGCGGCGGCGGGGCCCATGACCTCCTGCAAGCCCGGCAGTGACCCTCCGCACACCGACGCCCTGCCCTGGCACATCCCGGCGTGCTTCCCCTCCCGCACGTTGCGGCAGCACCGGAGCGAGCTGCGCCATCCGACGGATGCTCGGCCAGGTCGCCGCGTGTCCCACGTTTTCGGGGCCCGGGCTTCTGTAGCGTGGCGCGGCCGACCACCTCCCGAGGGGCAGGAGTGCGATGCTCAGCAGCCGGACCTTTCGCTCACGATGGCCGGCTGCCGTCGCTGCGTTGCCGGTGTTCCTTTCGGCGCTGGCCGGGTGCGGGAGCAGTGGCGGATCGGGCGGTCCCGTCGCGCTGAACTGGTACAACTTCCCGGACGACTCGGGCGCACTGCAGCAGGCCGCCGACGCCTGCAGCCGGGCATCGGGCGGCCGCTACGTCATCCACTACAACAAGTTGCCCCGCGCCGCCGACGGACAGCGGCAGCAACTGGTGCGCCGCCTGGCCGCGCACGACGCCGGGGTGGACATCATGGGCCTGGACGTGACCTGGCCGGCCGAGTTCGCGGAGGCAGGCTGGATCCGTGAGTGGACGGGGGCGATGAAGGAACAGGCGACCGCCGACACCCTCCAGGCGGCGGTGCAGACCGCCACGTGGAAGGACAGGTTGTACGGCGCCCCCTACAACTCGAACACGCAACTGCTCTGGTACCGCGACGACCTGGTGCAGACGCCGCCGAAGAGCTGGGCCGAGATGCTGGCGCAGGCCAACGCGCTTGCCAAGGCCGGGAAGCCGCACTACGTCGAGATCCAGGGGGCCCAGTACGAGGGTCTGACGGTCTGGTTCAACACCCTGGTGACCAGCGCTGGCGGCTCGATCCTCACCCCCGACGCACAGGCACCCTCACTCGGGCCGCCGGCCGTCGTCGCAGCCGGGATCATGCGGGACACCGCGCGCTCCGCGGCGGCGGATCCGTCGCTGTCCAACCAGATGGAGGACGAGAACCGGCTTGCGATGGAGTCCGGCACCGCCGCGTTCGAACTGAACTACCCGTTCGTCTACCCGTCCATGAAGGCCAACCAGCCGGAGCTGTTCAAGCACTTCAAGTGGGCCCCCTACCCCGGGGTGACCGCGGACCGGCCCGCGACGGTGACCATCGGCGGTATCGACCTCGCCGTCGGGGCCTACACCCGGCATCCCGATCTCGCCTTCGCGGCCACCCTCTGCCTGCGTGACCGCGACAACCAGCTCACCAACGCCCTCAAGGGAGGCCTCCCGCCGTCGCTGCGCAGCCTCTACCAGGCGGCCGAACTGACGAAGAACTACCCGTTCGCCGCCGACGTGCTGGCCGCCCTCGACACGGCGAGTGTCCGGCCCCGCACCCCGGCCTACCAGAACGTGTCGATCGCCATCTCGCACACCCTCTCGCCGCCCGCCGCGATCCAGCCCGAGAGCAGCGTCGCCACCCTCCGCGGCCAGATCGAGGACGCACTCGGTTCGAAGGGATTGATTCCGTGAGCCCGACCGCCACCGAATCCACGGACGCCGGGGCATCCGCCCCGGGCAGGCGCAGTGAACTTTCCGAGGGCGCCCGCCAGGAGCGGCGGCTCGGTCTGCTGCTGTGCGCGCCGGCGGTGGTCGTGATGGTCGCCGTGACCGCCTATCCGATCGCCTACGCGATCTACCTCTCGCTGCAGCGCTACGACCTCCGCTTCCCCGGCCAGGCCCACTGGGTCGGGTTCGGCAACTACGGGGCCGTCCTGACGTCCCCGTTCTGGTGGCAGGCCCTGTGGGTGACGGTCCTGATCACCGTCGTGTCCGTCGCCGTCGAACTCGTGCTGGGGATGGCACTTGCCCTGGTGATGCACCGGGCGATCTTCGGGCGGGGTACCGTCCGCACCGCCGTGCTCATTCCGTACGGCATCGTCACCGTCGTGGCCGCGTACTCGTGGCAGTACGCGTGGACCCCGGACACCGGCTACCTGGCCGCGCTGCTGCCGGCCGGGAGCGCACCGCTGACGGATCAGTGGCAGGCCATCGGCCTGATCATCCTCGCCGAGGTGTGGAAGACCACTCCGTTCATGGCCCTGTTGCTGCTCGCCGGGCTCGCCCTCGTCCCCGACGAGACCGTGCGGGCCGCGATGGTGGACGGGGCGAGCTTCTGGCAGCGGCTGCGCCTGGTCATCCTGCCGCTGATGAAGCCCGCCATCCTGGTCGCGTTGCTGTTCCGCACCCTGGACGCGTTCCGGATCTTCGACAACATCTACGTCCTGACCGGGGGCTCCAACGACACCGGCTCGGTGTCCATCCTCGGCTACGACAACCTCTTCACCGCCCTCAACCTCGGTATCGGGTCGGCGATCTCGGTACTGATCTTCCTATGCGTGGCGGCCATCGCCTTCCTCTTCATCAAGATCTTCGGCGCCGCGGCGCCGGGCGGCGAACCGGAGCGGCGATGATGTCCCACCGCGGGAGGACCCTCACCGGCTGGGGCGTCGTCAATCTCCTCGTGATCCTCTACGCGCTGATCCCCGTCTGGTGGATCGCGGCCCTGTCGTTCAAGGATCCGAGCACCCTCACCGACGGCGACTTCATCCCGCGCAAGTGGACGTGGGCCAACTACCGCGGCATCTTCCAGACCTCCGAGTTCACCCGCGCCCTGGTCAACTCGATCGGCATCGCCGTGATCGCCACGACGATCGCCGTCGTGCTGGGCACCATGGCCGCCTACGCGGTGGCCCGCCTGCGCTTCCCCGGCAAGCGGATCCTGATCGGCATGTCGCTGCTGATCGCGATGTTCCCGCCCATCTCGCTGGTCTCACCGCTGTTCAACATCGAACGCGTGCTGGGTATCTTCGACACCTGGGCGGGCCTGATCATCCCGTACATGACCTTCTCGCTGCCGCTGGCGATCTACACCCTGTCCGCGTTCTTCCGGGAGATCCCCTGGGACCTGGAGAAGGCCGCCAAGATGGACGGCGCCACACCTGCACAGGCCTTCCGCCTGGTCATCGCGCCGCTGGCCGCGCCCGGCGTCGTCACCACGGCGATCCTCGTCTTCATCTTCTGCTGGAACGACTTCCTCTTCGCGATCTCACTCACCTCCACCTCCGCGGCCCGTACGGTGCCCGCCGCCATCGCGTTCTTCACCGGCAGTTCGCAGTTCCAGCAGCCGACCGGTTCGATCGCCGCGGCGGCCGTGGTGATCACCGTGCCGATCGTGATCTTCGTGCTGCTGTTCCAGCGCCGCATCGTCGCCGGACTCACCGCCGGCGCAGTCAAGGGATAAGCCCGCCCGCCCGGGCGGGACAGGAAGGCAGACCGTGGCCGAGATCGTCCTCGACGGCATCACCAAGCGCTACCCGGACGGCGCGCTCGCCGTCAAAGACTTCAACCTCACCATCGCCGACGGGGAGTTCGTCATCCTGGTCGGCCCCTCGGGCTGCGGCAAGTCCACCACCCTCAACATGATCGCGGGGCTGGAGGACATCACCGAGGGGACCTTGCGCATCGACGGCCAGGTGGTCAACGACCGGGCGCCCAAGGACCGCGACATCGCGATGGTCTTCCAGAGCTACGCGCTCTACCCGCACATGAACGTCCGCGACAACATGGGCTTCGCCCTGCGGCTGGCGAAGGCCGACAAGTCCGTCATCAGGACCAAGGTGGAGGAGGCCGCCCGCATCCTCGACCTCACCCAGCACCTCGACCGCAAGCCTGCCAACCTCTCCGGCGGCCAGCGCCAGCGCGTCGCGATGGGCCGCGCCATCGTGCGCGACCCCAAAGCCTTCCTGATGGACGAACCGCTCTCCAACCTCGATGCGAAACTCCGGGTCCAGATGCGCACCCAGATCGCCGCCCTCCAGCGCAGACTCGGCACCACCACCGTCTACGTGACGCACGACCAGGTCGAGGCGATGACCCTCGGCGACCGGGTCGTGGTCATGCGGGGCGGAGTCGTCCAACAGGTCGGCACGCCGCAGTACCTCTACGACGCCCCCGTCAACCTCTTCGTCGCCGGATTCATCGGATCGCCGGGGATGAACTTCCTCGGCGCCACCCTCGAACAGAACGCCCTGCGGACCTCGCTCGGCGACCTCGCCGTCGACGACCGCCTGCGCCGGCTGCTGGAGCGGCAGGACGCCCCGCGGGAGCTCATCGTCGGTATCCGACCCGAGGACTTCGAGGACGCCGCCCTGGTCGACGAGCGGCGCACCGGCCAGGCCTGCACCGCCACCGTGGACGTCCGGGAGTCGGTCGGCTCCGACGTCTACGTCCACTTCACGGAGGAGGGCGGCCCGGCGGGCACCACCGAGCTCGCCGAGCTCGCCGCCGACTCCGGGCGCGCCGATACCGGCATGCAGGGCCACCGGATCGTCGCGCGCCTCGACCCCGCCACCCGCGCGGCCGAAGGCAGCCCGATGGACCTGTGGATCGACACCTCGCGCATCCACGTCTTCGACCCCGCGACCGGCGCCAACCTCACCCATCCGGAGCGGGCCGAGGAGTGACCGGGCGCGGTTCGGTGCAGGACGCTGACCGCGCGATGACCAGCAGCGAGGTCAGCAGGGGCGCGATGCTCGACGCTCATCAGGAGCTCGGCCCCCGGGTGGAGAGCGGCATGGTGCCGGTCGGGCTGAACGCCGTCGAGTTGGTGACCGAGACGTAGAGGTTGTCAGGCAGGGTGGGGATCCAGTTCTCCACGCCGGACGGGTTCACCCCAGCCGCGGACACGTCATTCCTCCCGGCGCCGGGCCGGCCTGCGGGCCGGCCGCTCACGCTTGGGCGCGGGTTCCTTCTTCTCCTCCTCGTCGTCGCTCCCGAGGTGGAGTGTGTCGGTCACGGCCTCCACCGCTCCGGACAGTGCGCCCTTGGTCTTGCTGTGCGAACCGCTGCTGCTCTTGGCGTTTGCACTGCCCTCGGCTGCGCCCCCCATGATGTCGGTGAGTTGGGTCGGCGCCTTGCGCCCGGCTTCCAGGTCGAGGCGGTTGCAGGCCTCGGCGAAGCGCAGGTAGGTGTCGACGCTGGCGACGACGATCCGGATGTCGATCTTCAGGATCTCGATCCCGACCAGGGAGACCCGGATGAAGACGTCGATCACCAGTCCGCGGTCCAGGATCAGTTCGAGAATGTCGTAGAGACTGCCGGTGCTCCCGCCGCGGGAGACGCCGGCCTGGCCTTGCGGCACCACCGTCACGGGTGCCTCCTTTCCGCCTACCGTCGGTGCGCCGGCGGGTGTGTGCCCCTGCCGCAGCCGGGTGCGTGTCACGTCGGCCGGTCGACCGGCGAGTTGTTCGACCGCGTAGCGCACGGCGCGAGGTGCGGAGACCCGCCGCGCGGGCCTGGACACACGGCGCCGAGAGCTGCGCGAGGCTCGCGCGCGCCAGGCAGCGGCCCGCAAGCCCCGGGGCGGTTCTCGTTGCGAGGGACATCTGCCTGCTCCGGAATCGGAGACCTGCCGGTTCCACGCACGCGCACTGGTATCCAGCGCCTTCCCGCCATTCCCGGCCCGAAACGCCGGTACAGCCGTGCACGTACGGTGGCGCGCGACGGCCGGTGGCGGCGGTTCCGCGCCAACCGTGACGACGGGCACACCGCCGCGACGCCGCCGCGCAGAACCCCGCGTGCCCCGCGTGCGCTCACCCGGCGGACTGGCCAGACTGGAGGTACGGCTCGCAGCGCCCGAGAGCGCCCTTCCGCCGCTGAGCTGTACCCCGGCGAACCAGGCGCGGGTGAGTGACGGGACATCATGACGTCCCCGCGTGCCGAGGTGGCTGAGGCTGCCGGCCGCGTCGCGTGTGCCCGGCACTCCGGGAGGTTGGCGGCGAGCCCGGAGCACATGCTCCCGCCGCGGGCGCGGGCCCTCGCATCGCCATGTGTGCCCCTTGGCAGGTGGCCGACCGGGAACACGGGCCGAAGGGATGACTTCATGAACACCACCACCAAGGTCGCTCTGGGTGTCGCGGTGGCCGGCGGATACGTACTCGGGCGGGCGAAGAAGGGGCGGCTTGCCTTCGCGGTGGCGACCTACATCGCCGGACGCCGGGTCGGCCTCGACCCGCGGCAGCTCGCCACCGAGGGCCTGAAGAAACTGGGCGAGGTCCCCCAGGTCGCCGAGCTCAGCGAGCAGGTCAAGGGGGAGTTCCTGGAGGCGGCCAAGAAGGCTCTGGTCGCCGCAGCCGACCGGCGCGTGGGTGAGCTCGCCGCGTCTCTGCGCGAGCGCACCCTCAACGTCGGCAAGCCGAAGCCCACGGACGAGGACGAGGAGGAGCCGGAGGACGAAGTCGAGCCCGAGGAAGAGGACGAGGACCAGGAGCCAGAGGAGCCCGAGGAGCCCGAGGAGGAGGACGAGGAGGAGGACGAGGAGCCAGAGGAGCCCGAGGGCGAGGACCAGTGGGAGGAGGTGCCTCCCGAGAGCGAGGAGCCGGAGGACGAGGAGCCCGAGGACGAGGAGCCGGAGGACGAGGAAGAGCCGGAGCCGCCGCGGAAGCGTGCCGCGCGGCGCCGTGCAGCATCGAGCGGCGATCGTGCCGGGCGGGCCTCGCGGTCGGCCTCCAGGGGTGAGCCCGAGCCCTCTACCGACCGCAAGCCCGTGAAGAAGGCCCCGGCCGGGAAGTCGGCCCCGCCGGCCAAGAAGGCACCGGCGAAGAGTGCCTCCCCCGCCAAACGTTCAGCGGGTCGCGCAGCACCGGCGAAGAAGGCGGCTGCCAAGAAGGCTCCGGCGAAGAAGTCGGCCCCGGCTGCGAAGAAGGCGCCGGCGAAGAGTGCTCCGCCCGCCAAACGCTCGGCGAGCCGTACCGGATCGGCGAAGGCC
>NZ_JBHWBW010000002.1:101530-111134 GCF_042735675.1 Kitasatospora sp. NPDC059571 | reverse complement strand
TCGCGCGGCCGCCGCGCGCGCCCGGCCCCCCGTCCCCCCCCCCCCCGCTACCCCCCGGGGGGGGGCCCCGGCCCCCGGGCCCCCCGACCCCGGGTGCGGGGGCCTCGACGGCGGCGAGGTGTCCGGTGCCGACCGCGGCGAGCCCGGGCCCGTCCGGGCCGGTCACGTCCACGGCGCGCCGGCCGGCCACGTGGCGTTCGAAGGTGCGGCGGGCCTCCTCCTCGATCTCGGACCATGCGGCGGACGTGATCGGGGCGAGCTCGCGGTGCAGGTTGTTCATGCCGTCGGTCGAGGTCATGGCGGTCACGCTCCTTTGAGGCTGCCGATGCCGAGGGACCCTTCGGCCACGGAGGCCGCGGAGGCGGCCGCGGCGGAGGGCAGCGCGGGCAGGTCGTCCAGGAAGTCGGCGCTGGGCACGTGGAAGAGGCAGCCGGTGACCGCCGTCGAGAAGTCGAGGATGCGGTCGTGCAGGCCGGGAGGGTTCCCGAGGAACATGTTCCGCAGCATCTGCTCGGTCACCGCCGGGGTGCGCGCGTAGCCGATGAAGTAGGTCCCGAACTCGCCGTTCGCGACGTTCCCGAACGGCATGTTCTCGCGCACGATCTTCCGCTCGTCGCCGTTCTCGTCGGTGACGGTGTTGAGGGCGACGTGCGAGTTCGCGGGCTTGACGTCGTCGGGCAGTTCGACGTTGGCCAGCTTGGTGCGGCCGACCACCCGCTCCTGCTCGTGCTCGGGCAGCGCGTTCCAGGCGGCGAGGTCGTGGACGTACTTCTGGACGATCACGTAGCTCCCGCCGGCGAAGTCGGGGTCCTCGTCGCCGACGAAGACCGCGTCGTGGGCGGTCCGCCCCTCGGGGTTCTCGGAGCCGTCGACGAAGCCGAGCAGGTCGCGCTCGTCGAAGTACGTGAATCCGTGCACCTCGTCGACCACGGTGCCCGCGCCGACCAGCCGCTCGCCGATCAGCCGGGCCAGCTCGAAGCAGAGGTCGGTGCGATCGGCCCGCAGGTGGAAGAGGAGGTCGCCGGGGGTGGCGGGGGCGCGGTGCCGCGGTCCCGACAGCGGCACGAAGGGGTGGAGGTCGCGCGGGCGCGGGCCGTCGAAGAGCCGGTCCCAGGCCGTGGAGCCGATGCCCGTGATGCAGCTGAGGCCGGCGCCCGGGTCGCGGAAGCCGACGGAGCGGCGTAAGCCCGCGAGGTCCTGGAGGAGGTCGCGGGCGGCGCTCTCGCCGCCGGGCCCGACGGTGGCCACGAGGAACATCGCGGCCCTGGCGCGCGGGGCGATCACTGGCTGTGGTTCGGCCACGGAGCATGCCTCCTGGCTGCACGGCTGCGGCGGTATGCCCACAGGAACCGGGATGAAAGGCTGCACCTGGAAGCCTAGCCCGCGAGGGGCGGCCGCGCCGTGCAGGGTCACCGTCCGTGGTGGCGTCGGGCACGGGCGCCGCCGGGAGCCGGGCCCGGCCGTGCGGTCAGCCGGTGACGATGCCCGTGACGAGGTTGATGGTGGTGGCCAGGATGCTCGTGCCGAACAGGTAGGAGAGCAGGCAGTGGCGCAGCACGACCGCGCGGATCGCCGAGGTGGTGACGCTGGTGTCGGACACCTGGTAGGTCATGCCGAGGTTGTAGCTGAAGTAGAGGAAGTCCTTGTAGCAGGGCGGCTCGTCGGAGTTGAAGTCGATTCCTCCCTCCGGCGGTGAGAGGTACAGCTCCGCGTAGCGGGCGGCGTACATCAGGTGCAGGGACGCCCAGCCCATGAAGACGCCGCCGAGCGCGGTCGCCGCGGCGCTGTGGCTGTCACCGGACTTGCCGAGCAGGAGCAGCAGCACGATGCCGGTGAGTCCGCCGACCGCGGCCGCGACGACGACGAACTCCTCCAGGACGGGCCGGAAGTCCTCGCGCCGGGCGTTGCGGCGGGTGGCCGCGGCGTCCATCGGCCACAGCACGATCCAGCCGGCCACCACGAAGAAGGTCTGGGCCGCGGTGATGCCGGCCAGGACGCCCAGCGACAGGTCGCGCAGCAGCCAGACGGCGATGCCCACCGCCGCCCCCGCGACCAGCGCTCCGTTCAGTCGCGGCAGGGCCGTCCGCAGTGACCACGGGTTCATGGGCCCTCACAGTAGCCGCCCCGCCGCGCCCGGTGGCCGACCGCCCTCCCCCCGGCGCGCGGCGCACTCCCCCGCCGCCGGACGTGGCGGGCCGCATGGCGGGGGGTGAGCCACCGACGTAGCCTGACCGGGGTGTCCCGTACGGGTTCCGCCGTGCGGTCGCACGCCCCACGGCGGAAGGGTGACAGCGGTGAATGCCTCCGACGGCGACAGCGGACAGGACCGGCAGCGGCCCGGCGCGGGTCCCACCCCCGAGGGAGCTCCGCAGTTCCGGCCCTACCACCACCCCGCGGCGGGCTGGGGTGCGGCCAAGAGCGTGACCCGGGTGCTGGTGCGCGAGGGCGCACTCGTGGACGGCCCGCGGGCCATCATGCGGATGAACCACGAGAACGTCGGCTTCGACTGCCCGGGCTGCGCCTGGCCGGACGACACCAAGGGCCTGCACCTGGACATCTGCGAGAACGGCATCAAGCACGTCACCTGGGAGATGACCCGCAAGCGGGTCGACCGCGCGTTCTTCGCCGAGCACTCGGTGGCCGAGCTGGACGGGTGGAGCGACTTCGCGCTGGAGGACCAGGGCCGGCTCACCGAGCCGATGGTCTACGACCCGGACTCCGACCACTACGTCCCGATCACCTGGAAGGACGCCTTCGAGCTGGTGGGGCGGACCCTCCGGGAGCTGGACGACCCGAACCGGGCCGCGTACTACACCTCCGGGCGCCTCGGGAACGAGGCGACCTTCCTCTACCAGTTGATGGCGCGCGAGCTGGGCACGAACAACCTGCCCGACTGCTCGAACATGTGCCACGAGGCCAGCGGCCGCGCCCTGCAGGCGTCGCTGGGCACCGGCAAGGGCACCGTCGACCTGGAGGACTGGGAGACCACGGACGCCCTGTTCATCATGGGTGTCAACGCCGCCTCCAACGCGCCCCGGATGCTCACCGCCCTCGCCGAGGCGCACCGCCGCGGCGCCCAGATCGTGCACATCAACCCGCTGGTCGAGGCCGCCGCCACGCGCACCATCGTGCCGCACGACTTCGTCGACATGGGCCTGTTCAGGACCACCCGGACCAGCACGTTGAACCTGCAGCCGCGCATCGGCGGTGACATGGCACTGCTGCGCGGCATGGCCAAGGCCGTCCTGGAGCAGGCCGGGTCCGACCCGAAGGCGCTCGACCAGGAGTTCATCGAGCGCCACACCAGCGGCTTCGAAGAGTACCGGGCGGTGTGCGAGGCCACGCCGTGGGAGGAGATCGAACGGCAGTCCGGGATCGGCCGGGCCGACGTCCTCCGGGCGGCCCGGGTGTACCGCGACGCCGACCGCAGCATCATCAGCTGGTGCCTCGGCGTCAGCCAGCACGAGCACGGCGTCGACACGGTGCGGGAGATCGTCAACCTGCTGCTGCTCCGCGGCAACCTGGGACGGGAGGGGGCCGGGCCCTCCCCGGTGCGCGGCCACAGCAACGTCCAGGGCAACCGCACCTGCGGCATCGACCACCGGCCCACCGGCGAGTTCCTGGACCGCCTGGCCGAGGTCTGCGGCATCGACCCGCCCCGCGCACACGGCCTGGACACCGTCGGCACCATCGAGGCGATGCACCGCGGGGACGTGAAGGTCTTCATCGGCATGGGCGGCAACTTCGCCCTCGCCGCACCCGACACCCCGTACACGTACGCAGCGCTGCGCCGGTGCGAGCTCACCGTGCACGTCAGCACCAAGCTGAACCGCAGTCACCTCGTGCACGGCCGCCGGGCGCTGATCCTGCCCTGCCTGGGCCGGACGGAGAAGGACCATCAGCGGGCCGGTGTGCAGAGCACCTCCGTCGAGGACTCGATGAGCATGGTCCACCTGTCGGTCGGCATGAAGAAGCCGGCCTCGCCGCACCTGCTGTCCGAGCCCGCCATCATCGCCGGCATGGCCCGCGCCGCGCTGCCCGGCAGCGACACCCCGTGGGAGTGGTACGTCGAGGACTACGACCGGATCCGCGACACCATGGCCCGGGCGCTGGACGGGTTCGAGGACTTCAACCGCCGGGTCCGGCTGCCCCTCGGGTTCAGGATCAGGCAGCCCGCCCGCGAACTGGTCTTCCTCACCCCGTCGGGGCGCGCCGAGTTCTCCGCCGCGCCGCTGCCGGACGTCGTCCCGGCGCCCGGCACGCTGGCCCTCGGCACCATGCGCTCGCACGACCAGTGGAACACCACCATCTACTCCGACAACGACCGCTACCGCGGCATCACCAACCTGCGCACCCTCGTCTTCATGAACCCCGACGACATGCGCGAACGCGGCATCGACGAATTCGACCCGGTGGACATCACCAGCACCGCGAAGGACGGCAGCACGCGCTCCCTGCACGGCTACCTCGCCGTCCCGTACGACATCCCCCGCGGCTGCGCGGCCGGCTACATGCCCGAGATGAACGTGCTGTGCGCGATCGGCGACTACAGCACGCAGAGCGACCAGCCGCTGATGAAGCACCTCAAGGTCACCGTGGACCGCGCTGCGGCGATCGGCCCGGCCGGGGCCGGCGGCGCCGCCCGCCGGGCCGCCTCGTCGAACGGCGCCGCCACGGGCCGCTCCGCCCGCTGCGCGGCCCCGCCCGGCGCCCCCGAGGGGATGGCGCCGGGCCCTCGGACGGGGCGGTTCGGTCGAATCAGCCGGGACGGCCGAACCGCTCCAGCAGCACGTACGCGCGCCGCTCCGCCGCGGCGAGGGCGGCCGGGTCGATACCGGCCGGCCACAGCTCGCCCGCCGCCGCGTCGTCCGCCTCGCGCAGCTCCACCACCGCCGCCGCGAGCTGCACCTGCACGACCGGGAACGCGGACTCCGCCCGGTCCGCCAGCGCCCGCTCGGCGCGGTCGGCGGCCTCCGTGCACGCCGCCAGCGCCCGGTCCACCCGGACCGCCGCCCGGTCGTGCACCACCAGGAGCGCGCAGAGCAGCCCTACGGCGATCCCCAGCAGACTGGCCAGCAGCCGGTCCCGGACGAGCGACTCCGCGGGCGCCGGGAACGCCAGGTCGCTGAGCAGCAGCGCGAGCGGGGTGAGGAAGACGACGCCGAGGCCGTAGTTCCGGACGACGACGTACTCCAGGAGGAACTCCAGGAGCACGATCGCCAGGACGAGCACATTCGGGCCGGGCTGCGCGGCCAGGACGCCGAAGGCGATCAACAGGCCGGCCAGCGTGCCCAGGGTGCGCTGGACGGCGCGCTGCGCCGTCGTCCGGACGTTGACCGAGTGCAGCACCGCGGCCGCCGAGATCGCGGCCCAGTAGCCGTGCCCGAGGCCGAGCAGCACGGCCAGCCCACCGGCGACGCCGGCCCCGAGGGCCATCCGCAGCGCGGGGACCAGCAGCACCGACACCCGCCGGGCGGGCCGCTGTACGACCAGCTCGGCGGCACGCCGCCCGGCGGGGTCGGCGGTCCGCGGCCCGGTCGTACCGGGTGCTGCGCCGGGCGGTGGCACGGGCGGCGGGAGGGTCAGCTCGGG
This sequence comes from Kitasatospora sp. NPDC059571, assembly GCF_042735675.1. Classification (NCBI taxonomy): domain Bacteria; kingdom Bacillati; phylum Actinomycetota; class Actinomycetes; order Kitasatosporales; family Streptomycetaceae; genus Kitasatospora; species Kitasatospora sp. NPDC059571. The sequence goes on along the minus strand of NZ_JBHWBW010000002.1, from coordinate 105,542 downwards.
CAGCACGACCGGGGGGCGGCGGCGCCGGTCCACCAGGAGGCCGACCTGGCGGCGCAGGTGCCCGGCGAGGACGGCCGGCTCGGCAGCGGGCCGACGGGCCGAGCGGATCAGCAGCGACCAGGACAGGTCGGTCAGCACCGCGCAGACCTCGCCCGAGCCGTCCGGACCCGCGCCGCCCGGACCGCGCACGGCGCCGGGGCGGTCGGCCGTCGGCGGCATGAGGCCCAGGCAGTGGTACGCCTGCAGGACGGCGGCAGTCGCCCGGTGGCGGCCGGGCCGTCCCCGGACTCCCCCGGCCCGCCCGTCCGGGCCGTCGGCGACCGTGGCCTCCACCACGTCGGCGGTCTCGCGGAGCGCCGCGGCCACCACGAGCCGCTGCGGCCGGTCCGGGTGGAGCAGCCGGCCCGCCATGGCCAGCAGCCAGGCCACCGCGGCACCCATGGCGGCCAGCGCCGTCCTGGGCAGGACGTCCCCCGGTTCGGCGGCGGCGTTCGCGGCCACCGCGAAGGAGAACAGCAGCAGGACGGCGCCCAGCCCGCCCAGCCCCGTCGCATCGCAGGCGAACTTCGCCAGGCCGGCCACCACGGCGGTCGCCACCACCGCCACGGCGGCGCCGGAGCCCCCCGCCCGCGGGTCGAGCCAGGCGGCGAGGGCCGAACCGCAGGCCACGCACGCCGTCATCGCGACGGCCACCAGCGCGAGCACCCGGGCCCGCCGCGGGTAGGACAGGTTGCGGCCGAAGGTGGTGGTGAACGAGCCCAGCATGGCGTACACGGCGACCTCGGGCCGTCCCGCCAGCACCAGCGGCAGCGCCGTCAGCGCCATGGCCAGCGCCGCCCGCAGGGCGAAGCCCAGCGCGCCGTCGACCCGGTGCAGCACGAGGGCGCCGCGCGGCGAGAGCGCACTCGCCACGCCGGCCACCGCACGCCGCCGGCCGTTCCCGGTCACCGCACGGACGGGAGGGCGCGAACCGGGCATATCCGGTGTATATCACCTGCCCCCGGCCGCGTCATGCGTCCACCGCGGACGGCACCGGCCCGGCTATCCCGGCAGGCCGCGGGCCAGGGCCAGCACGAAGGCCAGCGGCCACACCACCTGGCCGAGCAGGGCCCCGGTCGCCGCGTGGCGCGCCACCCGGTACACCGTCAGCGGCCGGGTGAGCCGGCGGCGTCGGCGGAGCAGCAGGGCGAGCAGGTGGAGGAGGGCTCCCAGCCCCGCGGCCGCGATCGCGCCGAGCGAGGTGGTGAGGACGAGGACCAGCCCGGCCCTCGGGCGCCCGCGGGGGTCGGACAGCCACACGAGCTCGGCGACGCAGCAGAGCGCCATGGCCGTGAACGCGAGGGCGACTGCGAGGTCCGCGTCGACCCCGCGCACCGCCTCGATGAACCGCCTCATGGCCCGACGTTCCCACGGCCGCCCGGCCGTACGACCGCGAACCCTGCGATCGTCACCGGTCCGCAACCCGGTGCCACGGCGCCCCGGTCCCCCGCCGCCCGGGTGGGCGGAGAGGGACCGGGGCAGTGCCCGGACGGCTCCCCGTACGGGCCGGACCGCTCGGGGCGTCAGCTCCGGACGGCCTCCGGCCGCGGGGCCGAGGCGGCGACCGGCGCCGGCAGCGGGGTGGCGCCGCGGCGGGTCGGGACGAGCAGCGCGGCGAGCGCGGCGGCCAGGCAGAACACCGCGAGCAGGGTGAAGCCGTGGGTGTAGCCGGACTCGTACGGCCGGCCGGACGACTGGAGGTGGCCGGTGACCAGGCCGGTCATCAGGGCCGCGCCCATCGAGCCGCCGATGGTGCGGATGTTGGCGTTCATGCCGGTGGCCGCACCGGTCTGCGCCGCCGGGACGCTGTGCACGATGAGGTTGCTCATCGACGCGAAGGCGAGGCCGATGCCGAGGCCGAACACACCGGCCGCCAGGGCGACGTCCGCCGGCGCGTCGTGCCGGGCGGCGAGCAGGGCGCAGGCGACCGCGCCCAGCACGGCGCCGGTCACCAGCTGCGCCTTCGCCGGGAAGCGGCCGGCCAGCCGGCCGCTGATGATGCCGGAGGCGAACATCGCGACCAGCATCGGCAGCATCAGCAGCCCGGCGCCGGTGACGGTCGACCCGAAGCCGTAGCCCGCGGACCTGGGAGTCTGGGCGAAGCCGGGGAGGAACGCCCAGACCGCGTACATGCCCGCACCGAAGAGCAGGGCGGCGGTGTTGGTCGTCCACACGGCGGGCAGGCGCATGACGCGCAGGTCGATCAGCGGGTTCCGGGAGCGGGCCTCGGTCAGGGCCCACAGGACGAACAGGACCACGGCGGCCGCGAGCAGGGAGATCACCGGGGTGGAGCCCCAGCCCCACTTCGAGGCCTGGCTGACGGGCAGCAGCAGGGCTACCAGCCAGCCGGAGAGCAGCACCGAGGCGAGCCAGTTGACCCGGCCCTCGGTGCGGGTCGGCGACTCGGGGATGTAGCGGTGCGCGATCACGGCGGTGGCGGCGACGACGATCACCGGGAACCAGAACAGCCAGCGGTAGTCCAGTGCGCCGACGATCGGGCCGGCCAGCACCATGCCGAGGCCGCTGCCGACCGCGATCACGGCGGACAGGTTGCTGATGCTGGCGGAGACCCGCGCGGCGGGGAACTCGTCGCGGATGATGCCGAAGGACAGCGGGAAGAGCGCGCCGGCGATGCCCTGGATGACCCGGGCGATGATCAGCACGGTGATGTTCGGGGCCAGCGCGGCCACCAGGCAGCCGACCAGCAGGGCAACCAGCGCGGCGACGAGGGTGCGCTTCTTGCCCGCCAGGTCGCCGACCCGGCCGAGGATCGGCGTGAAGATCGAGGCGGAGAGCAGGTAGGCGGTCATCACCCAGGTGACCGTGGACTGCGAGGTGTGCATCGCGGCCTGGACGGTCGGCAGGGCGGGCGTGATCAGCGACTGGAGCAGGGCGAACACGCCCGCTCCGGTCGCGAGGACGCCGAAGGTGAGGCGGTTGGAATGGCGGTTCATGGAACCTTCTCGGGACGCGGGAGCGGCGGGTACGGGCGCGGGTACGGGACGGGCACGGCTACGGACCGAGCGGTGCCGGAGCAGCCCGGCGCGGCGCACGACGGTGTGCGCGGATGTACGGGGAGTGCTGCAGGGTGCCCGGCCGGGGGCCGCGGGGAGCGGCCGACGGACGGAGCTGCGGTTACGGAAGGGACGGCCTGTCCATGGGCGGCAGGCCGAAGCTGCGGCCCCGGTGGTAAAGTCGAGGCATGCCTCCATATTAGTGGAGGCACCCCTCCGGTTCAACCCGGCGTCGAAACGAGGTCCCCGTGCCGGATCAGGTCGTCGTGAGCGAGTTCCTCGCCGCCCAGCGCCCGCGCCGTGCCGACGCCGCGCGGAACTTCGACGCGCTGCTGGTCGCCGCCCGCGAGGCGTTCGCCGAGCACGGCGCCGAGGCCTCCCTGGAGGACATCGCCCGCCGCGCGGGCGTCGGCATCGGCACCCTCTACCGCAACTTCCCCACCCGCCGGCACCTCTTCGAGGCCGTCTACGCCAACGAGGTCGACGACCTCGGCCGGGTCGCCGCCGAGGTCTCCGGCGAACCGCCGTGGGAGGCGCTGACCGCCTGGCTGCGCCGGTTCGTCGACTACGCCATGACCAAGCGCGCGATCCGCGAGGCGCTGGAGGGCGAGGAGACCGACGTCTTCCTCGCCTGCCGCCAGTCCATGTACGACGCCGGGACCCCTCTGCTGCTGCGTGCCCAGGAGGCCGGAGCGGTCCGTACCGACATGGGCATCGACGACCTGCTCCGGCTGGTCTCCGGCATCACCTCGGTCGCCTTCCCCGACGAGGAGCAGCGCGACCGGGTCCTCGGCATCGCCCTGGACGGCGTCCGCACCCGGGCCTGAGCCCGCCGCCGGTCGCGGTCCGCGCGGGCACGCGACGGGGGGGCCCCGGGCCCCCCCCGGGGCGGGCGCGAGGGTGACGCAGCGGCCGGGGCGCCCGCGGGGGGCGGGGGGGGTGGGGGTGGGGGGGGGTGC
>NZ_JBHWBW010000002.1:83490-101520 GCF_042735675.1 Kitasatospora sp. NPDC059571 | reverse complement strand
CGCGCCTGGGCGGGCGCCCCCCCCGGCCCCGCCCCCCCGCGCGGGGGGGGGCCCGCCCGCCCCCCGCCGGCCCCCCCCGGGCCCCCCCCCGGGGCCTGCCGCTCGGATCCCGCAGCGGCAGGGCCGCCGTCGGGGTCAGCGGTGGATGCGCGTGGCCGGGGATCCGGTCAGCCAGTGCCCGTTGGCGTAGAACTGGCCGTAGACCAGCGAGCCGTCGGGGAAGTTGTGACCGATCGTCATCGACACCCAGGCGGCGCCCGGCACGCAGCGGTTCTGCATCGGGGACTCCCAGTAGCCGCCCGTCCCCCAGAACCGCACCTTGTAGTTGCAGATGGTGACCTTGCCCCCGACGTTGGTCACCTCCACCCACACGACGTTCAGGCCGCTGCCGTAGACGTCCAGGCAGGTGGTCGAGGCGTTCTCCGACCAGGCGCAGTTGTTGGTCGAGGTCGCGTTCGCCGACGGCGCCGTCGCGAGGAGCAGCGCACCGGCGGTGACGGCGGCCAGCAGGGCGGCCGTGCCACGCCGGAGCAGCCCGCCGGCGCGGCGGGAGCGGCCGGCGCGGAATCGGCCGGGAAGGGGACGGTCGGGGCGGGCACGGTCAGGGCGGTGGGCACGGAAAGGGGAGCTCGGCATGGGCGTTCCTCTTCCTTGGGCGTCATCGGGTCCGTACGACGGCAGCGCAGGCTTCGACGATGACCGGTGGGGCGGATCGGCGTCCGCGATCCCCCCGGATGGCATGCAGGGGATATTTCCATACCGGAACAGGACGACACAATCGAATTCTCTCAAACCCCAACCATTCGAACATATATGACAGAACGTCAGGCATGCGGCGAGCGAGCGGCCACGGCCGGCGGCCCGGGGCGTCGGTGGGCCGTGGTGGGATGGGGTCATGGGCCGCGCCGCCGAGGAGAGCAACCGCCGCATGCTGCGGGCACGGGATGCGATGGACCGCTCCTACGCCCAGCCGCTGGACGTCCCCGCGCTGGCCCGGATCGCCCATGTCTCGCAGGCGCACTTCACCCGCACCTTCCGGGCGGCCTTCGGCGAGACCCCGCACCGCTATCTGCAGCGCCGGCGGATCGAGCGGGCGATGTTCCTGCTGCGGACGACGGAGCGGCGGGTGACCGAGATCTGCTTCGACGTGGGGTTCGAGAGCCCGGGCACCTTCAGCCGCACGTTCCGCGACATCGTCGGCTGCTCCCCCGGGCGTACCGCAGGCAGGCGCCGGCCGTGAACGTGCCGACCTGCTTCACCATGGCGTGGACCCGGCCGAGCCTGCGCCCGGCCGAGCCGTCCGCCTCCCGCGCCGCCGGCGCCTCCGGTGCCGGCTCGGAATCGCCGGCCGACTGAGCAGTTTCGGATAAGTTCCGGCCGGCCGCGGCCAGTAGCGTGAGGCACATGTTCAACGCCATCACGCACTCGCAGATCTACGTCCTCGACCAGGACGAGGCCCTCGACTTCTACGTCGGCAAGCTCGGCCTGGAGGTCGGCGCCGACGTCGACCTGGGCTTCATGCGCTGGCTGACCGTCAGCATCCCCGGCGACCCCGGTCGCCAGATCCTCCTGGAGCGGCCGGGCCCGCCGGCGATGTCCGAGGAGACCGCCCAGCAGGTCCGCGAACTGGTCACCAAGGGCGCCACCGGCGGCTCGCTGATCTTCAGCACCGACGACTGCCGCAAGACCTACGAGACCCTGCTCGCCCGCGGCGTGGAGTTCACCGAGGAGCCCACCGAGCGGCCGTACGGGATCGACTGCGGTCTGCGCGACCCGTTCGGCAACAACATCCGCTTCACCCAGCCGACGGCCTGACCCGGGAGGTCCGGGTGCGCGCGGGGGCGGGGACGGGCATCACTCCCCCGCGCGCCCGCGGCGGCTGATGCCGTGGAGGCCGCCGGCCCCGGGTCAGCCGTTCCGGTCCTCCAGCCAGTTGCCGTGGAAGCCGAAGGGCACGCGGGCGGGCAGGTGGACGGTGGCGACCGGGTCCGCGGCGAGGTCGCGGCGGCCCGCGGCGTCGTACGTCCGCGCGCCGTCGATGAGGCGGCCGGTACGCACCCAGCGGTTGCGGTACGAGACCGCGCGTCCGGCGTCGAGGCGCACTCCGTGGATCAGCCCGTCGCCGAAGAACCGGTGCCCGGAGGCGGCGTCGGCCGGGTTCGGGCCGTTGCGCAGGTACCAGCCGGACAGTGCGGCAGGGACGCTGCCGGTCACCGGCAGGTCGTGCGCGGTGAGCTCCTCGGTGACCGGGGCGTAGTTGCCGGAGAGGTGCCGCGGGATAATCGGGCCACCTGCCCGGCCCCGGCCCGGATCCGGGCGACGTACCGGACGGTGAAGACCATCGGGACGGCGAAGCCGGCGATCTGGACGAGCGTCGCGCTGGTCGTGTGCGCCCGGTCGGCGCGGGCCAGGGCGGCGAGGGCGATGGCGGTGGCGGCGAGGGCCGCCGGGGCCGCAAGGAGTACGCCCTCACCGACGAGGGTCTCGCCGAGCTCCGGCACTGGCTGACCGAGACCACGCCCCGGTGGAACACCCGCAGCGACATCCTCCTGCGGGTCTTCCTCCTCGGCGTCCTGACGCCCGAACAGGCCCACTACTACCTGACCGACCTGATCGAGATGTCCGACCAGGGCCGCCGCGACCTCGAGAAGCTCACGAAGTCCGTCGACCGGGACGAGGACAACCTCTCCGTCTACGGCCGGATCGCCCTGGAGTACGGCCTGCGCTTCAACGCCATGCGCCGCGAATGGGCCCGGTGGGCCGCCGACCGCATCGCCGAGCAGCCGACCCCGCCCGCCACCCCGGACGGAGGCGCCGCCCGGGGGTCACGGTGGAGGGCCTCGGTGGAGCACGCGACCACCGACCGGGTCCCGCGGTCAACTCGTGGGCATGGAAGCAGTCCCGGCCGCGGCCGTGGCATACCTCGCGGATGCCCACCGGCTCGTGATCCGACCGGCCCGTCACCGCCTCCGCCGGCCCCCGAAGGACGCGGGCCGCGGGTCTGGACGGGATGATCGTTCGTCTCGTACTCTCGCCGACGATCATCGTGCGAGAGAGCGAGGATGCCGATGACGGACGCCCAGCCGGCGGACCCACGGGAGCCGGCCACCCATCTGAAGGTCCTCACGGGTCTGCTGACCGCGGGCACCGTTCTGATCAGTACGGCCTTCCTCTACGCGCCCTCGCCCGGGGTGAGGGGCGTTCTGGGCCTGTGCACCACGGGTCTGGCGGTGGCCTACCTGATCGTGCGGAGCGTCTGGATCCGGCGCTGCTGGACCAACGCGGACCTGCTCGCCCCGGGGAGCCAGCGGAGCGGGCGCGGCTGGGCCGTGGGCGGCTGGTTCGTCCCGCTGGTGCACCTGTGGCTGCCCAGGCGCGTCCTGGTGGACATCCTGCGGGCGGGCGGGGACGAGGAGACCCGGCCGGTGGACCTGTGGTGGGCGGTCGTGGTCGCCGTCTTCCTCGCGGGAGTCGCCGCCATGGCCCCCGGCATCCATGAGACGGCCCTCCTGGTGGGCAGTGCCCTGACGGTGGTCAAGGCCGTGCTCTTCATCCGCCTGGTCGGCCGGGTGACCGGGCGGCAGACGGAGCGCCTGGGGCTCGCCCCGCTCCCGAGGTACGGTGCGCGGGCGGCCGAACGGGCCTGACCCGCGAGGGCCGGCCGGCAACGGCCGGCCGTCAGCGTGCGTCGAGGACGGCAGTGCCCTGGAGGACCAGCCCGCGCAGCCGGGCCTCCTCCAGCCGCCGGCCGAACGCCTCGGCCTGCTGCAGCGGCTCCAGCGCCATCAGCCCGGGCGGCCAGGTGCCGGGCGGGACCACGATCACCAGGACCCCCTGCCGGTCGGCGGCGGCCGCCAGCCACGTCCCGGAGGCCTCCACCGACGGCTGCGGCTCCCACACCTGGCGTCCGCCGACCAGCACCAGTCGCTCGAAGGACCCGTCGCGGACCTCCACCACCGCAGTGGTCGCAGGCGGCTCCCCGACCGCGAGCGCGAACCCGCTGTCGACGGCGTCCACGACCAACTCGCCGTGCCAGTCCTCGCCGACCTCGACGATCGCCTCCGCCACCGAGCCGCCGTCGTCCGTCTCCCGTACGGCCAGCGCCCACACCATCGGCGCCGCACGCCGGTCACCCGTCTCATCCGCCACACCCGTCCAACGAGCGGCGGACCCAAAGCGCACCCCCGGGAACGGAACGGCGCCCGGACGCCACCACCGCCGCCACGGACTCCGGTGCGATGGCGGCCGCCGGGTCGTGGGGCAGGCCGAGCCGCTCGTGCAGCCGGACCTGCATCGGGGTGTCCACCTCGCCCGGGTAGACCGTGGTGACCCGGACGCCGTTGCCGTACTCCTCGGCGCGCAGCGACTCCGCCACCGCCTTCAGGGCGAACTTCGACGCCGCGTACGCCACCAGTCCGGGCGGGGCGTGCAGACCGGCGCCGGAGTTGAGGAAGACGACGTGACCGCGGGCCGCCCGCAGGGGGCGGGCAGCAGGATCCGGGAGAGTTCCGCAGGGGCGAGCACGTTGACCGCAAAGGTCACCTGCCAGTGGGCGCCGGCCGGTTCCGCCACGCCGCCGGGTTCCATCACCCCGGCAACGTGCAGCAGCGAGTCCAGCCGCGGCGGCCCCGCTGGTCGGCGAGGGCCTCGGCGAGTCCTTCCGGCGCGGCGAGGTCGGCGACCGGTGTCCGGCCGCCCGGGATGGCCTCGCGCAGGTGCGCGGCCCGCGCGGAGTCCCGGGCCAGCAGCCAGAGCTCCTCGACGCGATCCGCCAGCAGCCCGGCCACCGCCGCGCCGATTCACGACCCGGCCCCCGTGATGAGATGGACACCCATGGGGCGACCCCGCCTTCCGTGCCCCGGCCCGGCGGCCGGCAGGCCCCCGACGAGGGCCCCATCGGAGTCTGCGGCCCGCACCCGTCCCAGGTCAGGGGCTCCAGGACCGCGCACGGAGGCAGGGCGGCCGGGCCGGGCGCGGCGGCCGGGCGCGGGCGGCGACGTCCGCACGCCCCCGGCCGCCGTGGCCGTCAGGCCTGGCGGGGCAGCTCGGTCGCCCTGGTCCAGGCCCACCGCAGCAGGGTGGCCGTCAGCACCGCGGACAGCACCGCCGCCTGCCAGACCGCGTTCGACGTGCCGGTGCGCAGCGCCGCCGCGAGCGGCAGGGTGAGCACCAGCAGCGCCACCGCGGGCCCGGCCGCGTACCAGGCGGTGAACATGAGGATCCCGGTGCTGCCGGCCGTCGGGACCGGCCGGTACAGCAGGTCACGGCGGGCCTTCCCGCGGCAGGCGTTCACCAGGCCGGCGCCGACCAGCGCCGGTACCGCGATCAGCGGGAGCCACGCCGTCGGCCCGCCGCCGGCCAGCACCGCGGCGGCCGCGCCGGCGGTGGCCAGCAGCACGCCGAGCACGGCGGGCACGATCGCGTGCCGCAGCATCAGCCCGGCGAACGGGTACGGCGACCACGACGCCCGGCGGACGTCGTCCGTGTCGATCCGCGCGGGCTCCAGCAGCTGGGCGACGGCCAGGTAGCCGAAGACCAGCGCGCCCGCGGCGGCCGCCCAGGAGAACCCGCCGCGGGCCCCGTGGGCCAGCTCGGCGCACAGCTGGGCGGGCACGGTGAGCAGCACGGCGCGGCCGAGCCGGGCGGGCGATCGGACGAGCGCGAGGGTGTCCCGCCAGAGCACGACCAGGTAGCGCCGGCGCGGGGCGGGCAACCGGACCCGCAGCTGCCGGTCGCCGCCGGTGGCGCCGGCCACCGCCAGCCGGGCGGCGCGCAGCTCGACCGTGCGCAGCGCGGCCAGCACGCCGGCGGCCGTCCTGGCCCGCTCCCGCAGCAGGGTCAGCGACACGGTGGCGGCGGCCCGGTCCGCGAGGACGAGGCCGGCCGCGGTCGACCCGACGGCCAGCACGGCGGCCACCCAGGCACCCGGAACGGCGGCGGGCGTCGGCGCCAGCGCGGCGATCGCCGCCCAGCCCCACGGGCCCGACCACATCTCCGCCAGCTCCAGCCAGTGCACGGGGTGCCCCGCGACGGCCAGCACGCTCTGCACGATCAGCACCAGGATCAGCACGGCCGCGTACGGGGTGAGCCGGCGGACCCAGCGCGCGGCGCGCTCGCTGCGCTGCACCAGCAGGGCCGCGCAGACGCCGAGCAGCGGCACGCTCACCCCGCCGACCAGGCACCAGCCGAGCGCGGCCGGCAGCCCGACCCGCACGGTCAGCCCGAGCGCGACCATGCCGCCCACGGCCGTGATCAGGCCGGGGAAGAGGGCAAGCCCGCAGGAGAGCCAGAACCAGGGCCGCAGCACCGGCCGCGGGCGGACCGGGTGGGCGAGCAGCCAGTCGGCGGTGGCCCGCGGCGGGACGACCGGTCCGCGCCAGAGTGCGTCGCGGACCGCGAGCAGGACGGTGGCCAGCGCGCCCGCGGTGACGGCGGTGGGCATCGCGGCCAGCAGGTCGGGGCCGTGCCCGGTGTAGTCGGCGCCCATCGACGCCTGCAGGAACAGGCCGAGGCTGGGCACGCCGCCCCAGATGACCAGGATGAGCAGGGTGCAGTAGAACGCGAAGCCGACCTGCTTGGCCCGGTTGAGCCGGTGCGGGGCGCGCATGGCCCGCAGCAGGGCGAGTGCCTCGTCGGTCCAGTCGTCGTCGTCCGTCCACTCGGCGTGGTCGTCGTCCTCCGGGGAGTCCCCGGGGGTGGCGAGGGGCACCTCGGACGCGGGCTCGCCGCCGTCCGCCGGCAGCCCGGCCGTGTCGACATCGGTGTCCGGACCGCCGTCCCCGGCGGTCGGGCGGTGCTCGGCCGCGGTCTCCCGGCCGCTCACCGGGCACCGGCCGATGCGGCCCGGCCCGGGCCGGCGGCGTAGCCCCTGGCCTCGGCCGCGAGGACCTGCGCGGGAGGACCCTGCTCGATGACGCGCCCGTCCTCCAGCACGACCACCCGGTCCGCCACCTCCAGCGCGAGGTCGGTGTGGTGGGTGACCAGCAGCACCGCAACGCCGTCGGCGAGCTCCGCGGTGAGGAGGTCGGCGAGCCGGCGGCGCGCCTCGGGGTCGAGGCGCTGCTCCGGCTCGTCGAGCAGCAGCAGGTCGCGCGGCCGGACGAGCGCGCAGGCCAGCAGCAGGGCCTGCATCTGCCCGGAGGAGAGGGCGGAGGGCAGCGCGTCGGCGCGCTCGGTGAGCATGCGGTCCTCCAGGACCTGCGCGACCCAGTCGGCGGGGTCGGCGACCCCGTGCGCGACCGCGACCAGCAGCAGGTGCTCGCGCACGGTGAGGTCCGGGTAGCAGGCGACCATGTCGCCGACGACCGCGACCCGCGCCCGGATCCTGGGGTCGTTCTCGTCCATCACGAGCCCGTCGAACCGGACGGTGCCGGAGGTCGGCAGGTCGCGTCCGGCGGCGACCCGCAGCAGGGTCGACTTGCCCGAACCGTTGTGGCCGAGCAGGGCCACGCACTCCCCCGCCGCCAGGGTCAGATCGACGGGGTGGAGCACCTCCCGGCCGCCGTACGAGCGGCTCACCCCGGTCAGTTGGAGAAGTGCCCTCCGCTTGGTGGCAGATGGTCCGGCGGAGTGTGTGGCCATGTGGTCGGTGCCTCTCGACGAGTCGTCCGACAACAGTACCGACCCGCTCCGCTGCCCCCGGGCCCACCACGGCCGACGCCTGCCCGCGTGGTCCTCACCCGGTCCGGCGGGACTGTCGGTCCCCGCCCCTAGCGTGTGGCGCCATGAGCCATGCGACACCGCCCGCCGCGGACCTCGGCCGTCTCTTCGGCGGCGTACCCGCCGACCCGTCCGCCCTGCCCGCCGGGCTTCCGCCGGGCCACCTGGTCCGGGCCGACGAGGGCGCCGCTGCACGCCCGGTGATGTGGATGAGCGACGGGCCCGCCCCCGCGGGCCTGTGGGAACTGCTCCACCGGGCACGCGCGGCCTCCGGGCTGTGGCCGCTGCTGCTGGCGCCGCTGCGGCACGACGAGGAATACCGCCCCTGGCAGTCCGCGGAGCTGTACCCGGAGCAGGTGTCCTCGCCCGACCTGTACGACCCCGCCGCCCTGCTCGCCCGCCGGTGGACGGAGTCCGCCACGGACGAGGACGAGGACCCGGAGGTGCGGGACAGCCGCGCCCCCTTCGGCCGGAGCTGGCCCGGCCTCGCCCCCGCCCCCGCCCGGGTCGACGATCCCGATGCCCGGGCCCGGGCGCTCGCCGCCCGGCTGCTCCGGGAGAACCCCGCCCTGCGGATCGGACTCGTGGCGGCCGGCAGCGGCGCCGAGGCACTGAGCGTCTGCGGCTGGAGCGGGCCGGTCAACCACGAGTCCGACACCGCGAAGATCTCCGCCGTCCTGCTGGACTGGGAGCGGCGCTTCGGTGCGCAGGTCGTCGAGGTCGGCTTCGACACCTTGCACCTGAGTATCGCCGCACCGCCCACCGACATCGCCGAGGCCCTGCTCGTCGCGGCCGAGCACGCGACCCTCTGCCCGGACAACATCTTCCAGGGCCCCGGGACACTGGCCGCCTACGCACCCGACCTGCTCGGCGCGGACTCCTGGACCCTCTGGTGGGACTGACCGGCCCCGCACCGCGACGTCGCCGTCCGGACCGGCCGACGGCAGCAGGGCCCGCCCGGCTCAGGCGAGCGGGGACAGCGCGTCCGCCAGGGGCGCCAGCACGGCCGGGGTGTGCGGGGGCGGCAGGTAGACGATGGCGAGGTCCGCGCCCACCGCACCCATGGCGGCAGCCTCCGCTGCTGTCGCGGCCGAGTCGCCGGTGAACCGCACCTGGGCGGAGAGCACGATCTCCGCCGGATCACGGCCGAGGTCCGCGCAGTGGCGGTGCAGCACGTCGCGGGCCCGGGCGAACTGCTCCGGAGTGCCGCTGTCGAAGTTCCAGTGCTGGGCGAAGCGGGCGGCGGTGCGCAGGGTGCGCCGTTCGCCGCTGCCGCCGATGCAGATCGGCGGGTGCGGCTGCTGAAGGGGCTTGGGATGGCACCGTGCGTCGGTGAGCTCGTAGTACCTGCCGCGGAAGGTCGTGGTCGGCTGCGGCGACAGCAGTTCGGTGAGCACCGCGCAGGCCTCCTCGAACCGGTCACTGCGCTGCCGCGGCGTCCCGAGCGGGATGCCGTACGCCGCGGACTCCTCCTCGTTCCAGCCCGTCCCGATCCCGAGCTCCAGCCGGCCGCCGGACACGATGTCGAGCGTGGCGGCCATGTTGGCCAGCACGGCCGGGTGCCGGTAATGGATCCCCGTCACCAACGTGCCGAGCCGCAGCCGCCGGGTCGCCTGCGCGAGCGCGGTCAGCGTGATCCAGCCCTCCAACCGGGGCACGTCCGGCCCGGCACCGTGCATCGCATGGAAGTGGTCGGACGTCCAGCCGGACTCGAACAGCCCGATGTCATCGGCCGCCCGCCACACTTCGAGCAGATCGCCCCAACCGGTGTTCTGCGGCGATGTCTTGAAGGCGAATCGCATGACCCCACGCTACGCCCGGCCGTCAGCCCGCGGCAGGGTCACCGCCGCCCGACCCCCGCCGGCCGGGCGACCGCGCTGTGGTCCCGCGAGCGCGGCGGGGTCAACTGCACGGAGTGGCCTGCCAGTGATCGATCCACGGCGCCGTCACGAGGGCGTGGAGGCGCCGCACTCCGCGCAGGAGTTCCTCGGCGCCGCCTCGGGCGTCTCGCAGGTGATGTTGGCGAGCTCCTCGATCAGGTGGCCGCCGCACTGCTCTGCGGGGTGGATCACCTCGACCGAGACCTCGACCGTCCAGGGCGGTCCCGACCGCAGGTCCCAGGCACAGCGGCGCCCGAAGAACAGGCCCGCCCGCAGGACCACATCACCGACCGGCACCAGGCCGAACACGCCGGCGAGCGGCCGGCCCAGGACCGTGTGATAGGCCAGCCCATCCCCGGGTCGCGCGCCCGGACCGGCCTGCGGTGCCGTGCGTTCGGCCAGCTCCCGGACGAGGGCGTCGGTCTCGGCCAGCAGGCCGGTGATCCGCCGGGGCGCCGCCGGCTCGGGGAACACCCAGCGCAGATCGCCGTCGGCCAGCGGCACCCGCGTCTCCGTCTCGTCCACGCAGCGCAGTGTGCCAGTACGCGAGCCACGGCCGGACGCCGACCGCACCTGACGGCCCGTCGGCGACCTTCGGCAGCGGCCCGTAGCCGCATCTCACGGGGAGTTGGTTGACTGGCCGCATGACCTCATCCGTGTTCGAGACCGCCGTCCCCGATCCGATCGCCTACCTCGACCAGGTCGCCGCGACCGATCTCGGCCGCTCCTACAAGCAGCGGATGCTCGACGAGCTCGACGTCCGTCCGGGCCAGACCGTGCTCGACCTGGGCTGCGGCCCCGGCACGGATCTCGCCGCGCTCGCCCGGGCCGCTACCGCGGCCGGTTCGGTGATCGGTGTCGACCACGACCGGGCAGCGGTCGAGACCGCCCGGGAGCGGACCGCCGGGGAGAGCGGTGTCACCGTCCGGCAGGCCGACATCCATGACCTCCCGCTGCCGGACGGCTCCGCCGACCGCGCCCGCACCGACCGGGTGCTGCAGCACGTCGCCGATCCGGCCCGGGTGCTCGGCGAGATCCACCGGGTGCTGCGTCCCGGGGGCCGGCTCGTCCTGGGCGAGCCGGACTGGGACACGCTGGCCGTCGACCATCCGGACGCCGGCCTCTCGCGGGCGTTCACCCGGTACGTCACGGAGCGTGCCGTCCGCAATGCCGCGATCGGCCGGCAGCTCCCGCGGCTGGCCGTGGAGGCCGGGTTCGCGGTGCCCTCGGTCATCCCGATCACCCCGGTCTTCCGCGACGTACGGGCGGCCGACGCCATCCTCGGGCTGGAGCGCACCACCCGACGGGCCGTCGCCGCCGGGTACTTCACCGAGGGGGAGGCGCGGCAGTGGCTCGACCACCTCGCCACCGGGCCCTTCCTCGCCGCGGTGACCTTCTACTGCGTGGTGGCCGAGTCCGGGAGCGCGTAGCGAATGCCCTGCTCGCGGCCGCTCATCAGCCGCTCGGTGACCCCACCCGACGAGTGAGACGCACGTCACACCGGCCGGGCCCGCCGGCCCTGTCACGTTTCGCCGGGCCGTGCGGTCAACCCTCTGGAACCGTCACCACGGCAAGGAGATCGCCATGAACCCCCGACTCAACTTCTACGGCAACCCCGTCGCGACCAAGGTCGCGAAGTACATCAAACCGGCGGGGGCGCGGGCGCGCGGGGCGGGCCCCCCCCCCGCCCCCCCCCCCCCGCCGCTACACCCCACCGGCCCCCGGCGACGCCGCGACCCCCGCCCCCCCCCCCCCCCCCCAACCCAGGAGCTGGTGAAGATCCGGGCCAGCCAGATCAACGGCTGCGGCTTCTGCCTCGACATGCACACCAAGGACGCCGCGCACGCCGGCGAGACCTCCCTGCGCCTCCACCTGATTGCGGCCTGGCGCGAGGCCACGGTGTTCACCGACGCCGAGCGGGCCGCCCTGGAGCTGACCGAGCAGGGCACGCGCATCGCCGACGCGGCGGGCGGCGTCACCGACGATGCCTGGGAGAACGCGGCCAAGTACTACGACGAGGACCAGCTGGCCGCACTGGTCTCCCTGATCGCCCTCATCAACACCTACAACCGCTTCAACGTGATCGTCCAGCAGCCCGCGGGCGACTACCAGCCGGGCCAGTTCGGCTGATCGCCCGCGCAGCGAGGGCCCCGGACGGTCGTGGCGCCACCCGCGCCCGCCACCGTCCGGGCCCTCGCCCCCCCCGGGGCCTCTCAGACACCAGGAGGCCTCGTCGCCCGCCGGACCGCCCCTGTTCGGCCGTCCGGGGGACGCACGGACCCGGGCGACCGCGCGGTCTCGCCTCGGTGGTCCTTACCGCGGTATGGACCACCGATGACATCGGCCCGGCGGATGTGCCAGGCTGCCGGCATGCCCTTCTTCCGGTCCTACGACGGCACCGCGCTCTGGTACGAACTCACCGGCACGGGGGACCCGTTGGTGGTCCTGCCCGGCGGTCCGGGGATGGACGTGCGGTATCTGGGCGGTCTCGGCGGACTGGACCGGCGGCGACGGCTGGTGCTGGTGGACGCTCGGGCCTCCGGGCGCTCCGCCGTCCCCGAGGACCGCGGCACCGTCTCGTTCGTCGCACAGGCCCGCGACCTGGAGGCGCTCCGGGTCCATCTCGGGCTGGAGCGGCTCGACCTGCTGGCGCACTCGGCCGGCTGCCTCACGGCCCAGGAGTACGCGGCGGCGTACCCCGGACGGGTCCGCCGGGCCGTGCTGGTCACGCCGGTCGGCCGGGCGGGACGCGAGCCCGATCCCGCCGAACTGGCCGCGCTGCGGGCCGCCCGGTCGGCCGAACCCTGGTACCCCGACAGCGCGGAGGCGGACCGGCTGCTGGCGGAGGGCGCCCGCCCGGGCGCGGAGACCGCCGACCTGCAGCGCCGACTGCAGCCGTTCTTCTGGCACCGCTGGGACGAGGACCGGCAGGCCGAGTACCGGCCGGGCCACGCCACCGCGCTGCCCTGGCTGCGCGAGGCGTTCTACGCGGGGACGGCCGGTCCGCACGACCTCGCCGAGCGGGTGGCCCGGCTCGCCGCGGCCCGTACGCCGGTGCTGGTCCTGGCCGGTGCGGCCGACGGCATGATCGGCACCGCTCCGGCCCGGGCGGTCGCGGCCTGCCACCCGCACGGCCGGCTGGAGGTCCTGGCGGAGGCCGGGCACCGCCCGTGGGTGGAGGAGCCGGAGCGGTTCGTCGCAGCGGTCACCGGGTTCCTGGACGCCGACGGCCTCGGATCCTCATCGCCGGGCACCGCGCCGGTGTGACGGCGACAGTCCGCACAGGGTTGGCGGCCGGGCCCGTACCGGCTCAGGACCTGCGGACCCGGGAAAGGCACAGGGTGTACGCGGTCGAGCCGCGCTGCTGGCCGAGTGCGAGGTCCGACCCCGGGTAGCCGGTGCAGGAGTCCGGCTCGACGGACTCGAACCGGGCGACGACCCGGTACTCGGCGTCGGGGCCCGCGCAGTCGACCACGGCGACGTCGGGCAGCATCGACTCCCCCGCGGTGTGGATGCAGTCGCCCACGTCGGCGTAGTCGACGCTGGTCGTCGCGTCCAGGACGATCCCGCCGACGATCAGGGCCGGCAGCAGCAGGCCGAGGATCTCCACCCGCAGCAGCAGCGGCCTGCCCGGCCTGAGCGGTGTGCCGATCGCACCGGACGCGCCGGGTCCGGGCGGGCCGAGCCGGCGGATCTTCGCCAGGGCGCCCAGGTTGAGCAGCAGTACGACCGGGTTGATGATCAGCGACGCGACGCCCCACCAGCCCTGCCACAGGCTTCGCGCCGTCATCCGCCGGTGCACCGCGATGCCGCAGGTCCGGCAGAACGGCCCTTCCGTCCGCGGGAAGCGCATCAGCACCATGATGCCCTGATGGCCGCGGACCGTGACGTCCACCGCGGGCACCGCCCCGCAGAACCGGCAGGCCGACCAGGCGCCGGACGGCACGGGGAACGGGAAGGACGGCGTCGGCGCGGACATAGGGATCCCCGGGTCGGAGCGGCTCAGCGGGAGGCTCGGAAGCACGGGGATGCTATCGGCCCGCGCCGACCGACGATCAAGGGGTCCCGCCAGGACTCAGTCGAGGTCCTGTTCCGCCCGGTCGGCCTCACGACGCGCCAGCAGCGCCTCCAGCACGGCGTACTCGGCCTCGTCGATGGCCGACAGCGCGAAGTCGATCGCATCGGCGGCGTAGCTCTCGGCGAACCGGACCTCGCGCCGTGCGGCCTCGGCGTCGTGCCGAGCCGCGCGGTCGGCCCGCTTCTGCCTCGCCCGGGCCACGTGCCGGTGCCAGCCGGACTTGACCTGGGCCCAGCCCTCGGCGCCCTCCGCCTGCCCCTCGGCAGCCCTCCGGTGCAGTTCGCCCGTCCGCTCGGACGCCCGCGCCTTGGCCCCGACCACAGCCTTCGCCAGCCTGTCCCGGTCCTCGGCGTGCGCCGCCCGGACCCGCGCCTCGGCCTCCTGCGCCTTGGCCGACACCCGTGCCAG
Source organism: Kitasatospora sp. NPDC059571 (assembly GCF_042735675.1). Classification (NCBI taxonomy): domain Bacteria; kingdom Bacillati; phylum Actinomycetota; class Actinomycetes; order Kitasatosporales; family Streptomycetaceae; genus Kitasatospora; species Kitasatospora sp. NPDC059571. The sequence goes on along the minus strand of NZ_JBHWBW010000002.1, from coordinate 87,495 downwards.
ACCTTCGTCGTCCGCCATCGCCATCCCCTCGTCCACGGATTCGGGCGCCTTCATCCTGCACCCGCGCCGCGCACTCTGCCGACGTGCCCCGCCCACGTGGTCGGCGGCCGGCCGGCCGGTTCACCGCATCGCCGCATCGCCGGGTCGCCGGGTGACCACGGGCAGGCTTACCGTCGAGACGCAGGAGCAGACGGTCGCCGTGCGGCGGCCGCCGACGCCTCCTCGCCCGCGAACGGAGCCCGACATGACCACCATGTCCGAAACCCCGGTCCTCGACACGCTCGCCGCGATGACGATGGACTCCGTCGAACGGTGCGGGATGAGCGAGCACATGCTCATCCTCACCCGGATCGCCGCGCTCGCCGCCTCGGACGCCCCGGCGATCTCCTACCTCGCGCACGTCGGCCCGGCCATCGAGGCCAACGTGACCATGGAGCAGCTCCAGGACGTCCTGGTCGCGATCGCCCCCATCGTGGGCACCGCCCGCGTCATGTCCGCCGCCGGACACCTCACCGAGGCCCTGGGCGTGGCGATCGCGGTCGCCGACGCCGAACTGCAGGCCAAGCTCGAGGGCGGCACCAAGTAGGGCCCGGCCTCCCCGGAGGCCGGTGCGCGGCCGACCGGGCCGCTCGGCACCAACGGCGGGGCCCTCCGCGGGCCCCGCTGCGCAGCGCGCACGCCCGTACGCGTGCGCGAGATCGGAGAGCCAGATGGCGACGCTGACGGTGTGGCGCTTCCCCACCGCGACCGGCGCACAGGAAGCACTGGACACCCTGACGGACCTCCAGCGCCAGGAACTGATCACCGTCGAGGACGGGGCCGTGGTCACCTGGCCCGAGGGAACCAAGAAGCCGAAGACCCACCAGCTCAGCACCCTGACCGGCATGGGCGCGCTGGGCGGCACGTTCTGGGGGCTGCTGTTCGGCCTGATCTTCTTCGTCCCCATCCTCGGCATGGCCGTCGGTGCGGCCGCCGGCGCGGTCGCCGGGCACTTCGCGCCCGTCGGCATCGACGAGACGTTCATCAAGCAGGTGCGCGACCGGGTCACCCCGGGCACCTCGGCGCTGTTCCTGCTCACCTCCCACGTCGTCCTCGACCGCGTCAGCCCGGCCTTCCAGGGGCGGCACGCCGAGCTCATCGAGACGAACCTCTCCGCCGAGCAGGAGGCCCTGCTCCGGCAGACCTTCGCCGACGAGGACTGACCCGGCCCGCCCCTCGTACACCCCGGTTGCCCGAAGTCCCGGCAACCGGGGTGTACGCAGTGCCGCGTGTCAGTGGGTTGCCCCAAGATGCATACCGTGGACCTGCGACCGGAACTGACACCACCACCCGTGAGCCCCGAGCGCCTCACCCACCTCTGCGACGCCATCGAACGGATCGCGGACCTGGTGCCGTCCCGATCCCCCGACGCCGAAGCCGCGATCACCGCCTTCAACGCCCATACGGGCCACACCTACGTCGCCGTGGACTTCGCGGAGTACGAAGGCAGCCGCAGCACCGCCGATTTCGCACGGGAGGCCGCCCGCCCCGCCCGTCCCCGATCGACGGACATCACCCGGGAGGAGCTGGTCGAAATCACCCGCCGACTCCTCACCGCGGACCCGGACACCGACTACTACCTGCGACTCCTCCAGGCGAACGTGCCGCACCCTGGGTCAGCGACCTCGTCTTCCACTCCCCGACCACCCTCCGGGACGCCTCCCCGGAACAGATCGTCGACGCGGCGCTCGCCTACCGGCCGATTGCCCTGTGAGCGCAGGGCGCCGCGGGAGCGGGATCAACGGAATCCGGTGGAGACCGTCACCGCTGTGGGGCATCCTGCGGCGATGAAATTCGTGGACGTCAACGGTCGGATCGGTCAACTCGGCGGCGTGATCAGCCCGCTTCGCTACCTCGCCCGGCTGCCGGAGATCTCCGACGGCCTACCTCCAGGCGCACGCGCCTTCGCGACGGACGCGGACCACTACGACTTCGCCGGCAAGCGATGCGTCAAGGACCTGATGCTCCATCACCTCGTCCTCCCCGATGACCACCGCGGGGACGCGGTGGCCCACTTCCGCCACAACTGCTGGAAGCACGAGGAAGATCTGGTCATCCGCTACACCGGAGTGACCGACCTCGCGCTCGACAGCCCGAACGCGGACCGGACGGGCCTCGGCCCCGTGATCCTGGACGAGATCCTCCCGCACGAACACGGCTGCACCCACGAAACAGCATTCCGCCCCGGCACGCTGATCGTCACCGCGCGCGACCTCACCGCCACCTGGATCGAGGCAACCTGCGAGGATTCTCTCGACCCGGGCCGGCGGGGCTGAGCCGAAGGAGCCCGTCGGTCCCTTCAGCGGCCACGTTGACCCATGTGATGGTGCCGTCGGTGAACCTCATGGAGCCACCCCTGAACGCCGGTACTGCCGAGAGGGGTTGGGCCACAACGCTCCGGGACGGTCCGACCTTCTTCTCCGCCGCTATTCCAACCATGTCCCGTCGCGCATGATGACCCTGCCGCGCAGTTCCGGCTCACCGCGCCAGGCACGCACATGCCTCGGAACAACGCGCACATACAGAAAGGAATCCTCCTCCGCACGCGGGTCCCAGCCGAACTTCGCGGCAAAGGCCTCCGCCGCCTCTCCGGGCACGTCCTGGTCCGGGAAGCACTCCGCCTCGCCCTGAAGGAGCACCACGTCGAAGGTGTCCGGCAGCGCCAGTCGCACGCGCGGGTCCTCGCGGACGTTCCGCGCAGTCGCGCACGTGGCACCGGTACACATCCACACTGCGAGCCCGTCCCACAGGAACCACAGCGGCACCTGGTGCGGCCCGTGATCAGGATGTGCCGTCGACACCCACACGTCCCGCTCGGTGACGAGCCGTTCCAGAGTGTCGCGCCTACGCTCCGCCACCTGGCGGCGAACAATCCCTGTGGTCTGCATGAGCGCCGACGTTAGCCAGCAGACTCGGAACGGCGCATGAGGCAACGGACCTACTCCCGGCGACCGATCGGACTCTCGGACCGCACCTGAGATCCGGCGTCACCCTGGTCGGGAGTGGTCGTTGAGTCCGCGAGACTGACAGCAGGAGCGCCGACCCCAATCCGGGTACGCTCTCGGGCATGTCCAACCCCGCGCTGTCCTTTGGTTCCGCTGCCCGCCTGTACGACTCGATCCGGCCCACCTACCCGGTGCGGGCGGTCGCCTGGGCCGTCGGCGCCAAGCCCGTGCGCGTACTGGACCTGGGGGCGGGCACCGGGCTACTGACCGGTGTACTGCGCGCCGCCGGCCACGATGTGGTCGCGGTCGAGCCCGACGAACAGATGCGTGCCGTGGCCGCCGAACGCCACCCGGGCACGCAGGTGCTCGCCGGCAGCGCCGAGGACATCCCGCTGCCGGATGGGTCCGTCGACGCCGTCGTGGTCGGGCAGGCATACCACTGGTTCACTCCGCAGGACGCACTGCCGCAGATTCACCGGGTGCTGCGCAAGAACGGTGTCCTCGCTGCGATGTGGAACATCCGTGACGATCGGACCCCGTGGGTGGCCGCGCTCTCCGGCATCGTCGGCAACGAGGGATACGGCCTGGAAAGTGCCTGGCAGTACGGGCCAGTGACGCCGTGGTTCACCGAACCCGAACGTGGCTCGACCGAGCACACCGTGACCGTCCCGACGGACCGGCTGATCGACCTGGTGCGGTCCCGCTCCTACTACCTGACCGCCGACGCCGCCGAGCAGGCCCGCTTGGACCGGGAGATCGGCGAGTTGGCCGCCACCGACCCGGCCCTGGCCGACCGCGACCGCGTCGACATGCCGTACCGGACCTGCGTCTACCGGATGCGGCGGGTCTGACTCCTCGTGTCGACGGCGACGCCCTGGACAGGCGGTGAGAGAGAAGTCACCGACCGTCGGCCGGCGAGCGCCGGGCTGCGCGGACTGTCCCACAGCCCGAGGGGAGCCGGGTGGGTGCGGGGGCGCCCGGGGGGGGGAGCGCGGGCGCGAGAGCTGGCGCACTCTCACGC
>NZ_JBHWBW010000002.1:8102-83480 GCF_042735675.1 Kitasatospora sp. NPDC059571 | reverse complement strand
CGGGGGGGGCGGGGGGGGGGGGGGTCCCCCCCCCCCGCCGGCGGGCCCCGGGGCGGCGCCCGCCCGCCGGGGGCGCCCCCGGCGCCCCCCCCCGGGCCGATCACGCGTCAGCGGCTCGCCGGACAGTGCTGACGCGACGGCACCCCGGCGGGCGGTGCGGTCAGTGCAGGGGGACCGGGTTCCAGGTCAGTTCGCGCTGGTAGCCGTGGCGCCAGCCGCGGGTGTGGACCGAGTCGGTGCGCGGGACGTCCTGGTCGCCGGGAGACTTCGCGTCGACGTTCTGGCCGCTGTCCCAGAAGGACTGCAGGGCGAACGATCCCCAGCCCTCCTCCCCGCCCCACGACCACAGCTCGCCGTTCTGGCCGAGCGAGGAGGTGCCCGGGTCCTCCATCACCACGGCGCCCTCGTTGCCGCCGGTGTAGGCCATCACCTGGTCCTTGGCCGGGTTGTACAGGGTGAACTGGGAGGAGTTGCCCCACTGCTTCCACTCGCAGTAGGGGTCGCCGGAGTTGACGGGCTTGAGCCACAGGAGCTGGTCGTTGGCGCTGGCGCAGAGCTTGTAGTCGCGGAAGGCGCCGTTCTGGAGCATCACCTTCGACGTGGCGGCCGACGCCGGGGCCGCCGGCAGCCCGGCGAGGCAGACGCCCACCAGGGCGGCCGCGGCGAGGCCGGCCCGTACGCGGCGCCCTGCACGGGACACGGTCGTGGGTCGAGTCATACGGAGAACTCCTTGTCCGCTGTTGTCCACGGGCGGAAGACCCGGGGGCGCCGGCACCGTAGGTCTTGTACTCCCCCGGCGACCGGCCCGCCCCATCCTGTGCAACGGCGGGAGGAGGGGCCACGGCATTCGAGCCTGCTCGAAACCGGACAGAACTGGATCCCGCAGCAGGGCTCGGGAAGGGGTCGAGTCGAGGCTGCTGGCCTTGTTGCGCGGCCGACCCGCCGGCGGCATTCTTGTCCCGCACATGACATGGGCATGTTCACGGCCGGTCGAGCGGAGAGCGCCGATCGAGCCGTAGAGCTGGGGGGCTGATGCTTCGTCTTCACTTCACCACCGCCGACCTGCAGCGGATCCGCTGGGTGCCGAATCCGGAGCCCCTGATGGAAACGGTCTTCAGTCTCCAGCTCCTCCAGCAACCGCAGGCGTACAGCGAGCCGTTCGCCCGCTGGTCCGCCCAGGTCCGCGCGGCGATCGGCCGGCGCGAGTCCCTGCTGTTCGACCTCGCTGGTCCGGAGGACGGCGCCGTGCTCGAACTGCTCATGGCTCCAACAGGGGCCACGAGCCTGCGTGAAGGACTGGCGGTGGTGCAATCCCGGCCGGCGGCCCGGACCATCTCCGACCTGGCCTCGGCGCGCAGCATGCGGCCCGGGCTGCCGAAGTGGGTGGTCGATGTCCACCACCGGCAGCCGGAGGCCACCCACCAACTGGCGCGACTGCTCGACGCCTACCACCGGCTCGCCATCGCGCCGACCTGGCCGTACGTGGAACGCGCCGTCCGGAGCGCCTTCGACAGCACGACTGCCGCGCCCGGGGCCGTCCTGAGCAACCTGCACCCGCTCATCAGCTGGGAGTTCCCCGTCCTGACCGTCCCGTGCCACATTCCGCACGACGTGGACCTCCATCTGGAGGGCCGGGGCCTGCTGCTGGTGCCCGCCTTCTTCCTGCGCACTCCCACGGCCCGGCTCGACAACCACGACGAACAGGCGCCCGTCGAGCTCTACTTCCCGATCCGGCAGAACCACGCCCTCCTGCCGGGGGACGACAGCCGCATCAGCCCCGGCCTGACCCGCCTTCTGGGCCGTACCCGGGCCGCCGTGCTGGAGACCCTCACCGTGGTCCGCAGCACGACCGAACTCGCCACCCGGGTCGACATCTCCGCCGCGACGGCCAGCCATCACCTCAACGCCCTGCGCGCGGGGGGCCTGATCACCACCACCCGCGAGCACGGCACCGCCCGGCACAGCCTCACCCACCTCGGCCAGCGCCTGCTGAACGCCACCCGCGCGCCGGTCCGTGTCGGTGGCCTCTGAGGGCCCAGAGACCTGGACGGCCTCGCGCGCTGCGGCCTACCGCTTCAGGGCCCGGTACCGCTTGAGCCCTGCTCATGCCGGGGTTGCGCCGGGACCCTGCGGAGACGCCGGGCTGCCTTTCGCGGGCGCGAGCTCGCCCGGCAGCATCGAGACGATCCGGCGTGGGGTCAGGCGCGGGTGAAGGTCAGGTGGGTGACGCCGCTCGGGGTGGAGACGGTTTCGGTGCGGAAGCGGTCGGTCAGGCCTTCGAGGCCGTCCCAGAGGCGTTCGCCGCGTCCGAGGACGATCGGTACCACGACCACGTGCAGGTGGTCGATCAGGTCGGCGGCCAGGAAGTCGCGGACGGTTCGCGGGCCGCCGCCGATGCGGACGTCGAGACCGCCGGCCGCCGCCCTTGCCTGGGCCAGCGCTTCCTGCGGGTCTGCGTCGACGAAGTGGAAGGTGGTGCCGCCCGCCATCTCCAGCGGCGGGCGGGGGTGGTGGGTGAGGACGAAGACCGGCGTGTGGAACGGCGGGTTCGGGCCCCACCAGCCCGTCCAGTCGTGGTTCTCCCACGGGCCGCGCTGCGGGCCGAACTTGTTCCGCCCCATGATCTCGGCGCCGATCCCGTCGCTCCAGGCGCGGGCCATGGCGTCGTCCACTCCGGTGTCGCCGCCGTCCAGCCCCTGCATCGCCCGGAACGTGCGGGTCCCGAAGAACCAGCGGTGCAGCCGGTCGCCCGCATGGCCGAACGGCGCGTCCAGGCTCTGCCCCTCGCCGGTGCCGAAGCCGTCGAGCGACACCGCGAAATTGTGGACCCGGACAAGGGACATGACGTGACCTCCGGTCTTCGGCTCCGGTGCGGCCGGGACCGCACCTGTTCCGGGCCGACCCTAGCCGGTGGCCGCGCCGAAGTGCAGGATGTTGCGGCTCGGGTCACCCGCCGGGCCGAGACGCCGGTGACCGCGGCCCGGGCCGGGAGCGGCCCGGGCCGTCTGCTTCCGTGACCGCCCGGATCAGCCGGCGTTCCATGCCGCGAGGGTCTCCTCGCGGGTGTCCCACACCCGGGCGAAGCGGCTCACCCCGGCGAGGTGCACGGTGTGCTCCACCGTGGGTTCCGCGCCGAAGACGGCCAGGCCGACGCCGGAGCGGGCGAACTCCTCGAAGGCGTCCGCCACCGCCTGGACCGCACCCCGTTCGGCCACCGCGGTGTCCGACAGGTCGAGCGCGAGTCCGACCGCGCCCTCCCGCACATGGCGGCCGCATGCGCGTACGAGTTCCTGTGCCGCCGCCTCGCCGAGGACCGGTCCCACACCGACCACCACCGCGCCCTCGACCGGCTCCGCCCACACTCGGACCACCCCGTTCACCTGACCTTCCGTCACCGGCCCCGGTGTCGCCGGGGCGCGCCTGTGCCACGCCGCCGGTCCGCGGTCAGCGGTACGGCGGGTGCCGTGCCGCAGCGGCCGCGGCCGGCTGACCGGGCCGCCGCGTGCGGGTGCGCGCCGTGCGGTGCGCACGCGTGCCCGGCGGTCCCTGGCAGTCCACAGTCACACGGCATCCGCGGCCAACGGCTCCGCGGTCGGCCCCCGGGCCGGGACTGCACCCGATCGGCGCACCGCAGCCGCCCCGCGACCGGCCGTGCGGCCGACACGGCGGGCGGGACCACGGGCCGCTCGGCGGGCCGCGGTGCGTCAGTGACCGGGCGGGTGCGGCGGGGGCGGGATGGTGGCGGTGCCCGGGGCGGGCTCGGGCCAGACCAGCAGCACGGGGCAGGGCGCGTGGTCGACCACGAAGCGGGTCGCCGGGCCGAGGCTGTGCGGGCCGAGGCGGGTGCGGTCGCCGTCGCGGGCCACCACCAGGAGGTCGGCGCCCTCGGCCGCGGCGACCACCTCGCGCTCGATCCGGCCGGTGCGGACGGCCGGGCGGCTCGGCCGTCCGAGGCGCTCGGCCGCGGCGGCGAGCAGCTGCTGCGCGGCGTCGGAGGCCAGGTGCTCCAGCCGGGTGCCGGGGTCGCGCTCGCGGTGTCCGCGGCCGAGCAGCCCCGCGTAGGCGCCGTGCCCCGCGCCGGCGACGGCGGTGTCGGTGACGTGCAGCAGGACGGTCTCGGTGTCCTGCGGCGCGTGGGCGCGGGCGGCGTCCACGCAGGCGGGCCAGGTGCCCTCGACGATCCAGACGACGACGGCCATGGGGTGTCAGCCTCCGATCACGTGCAGCGAGGTCCAGAGTGCCAGGACGGCGAGGACCAGGGTGGCGGGTACGACGAGCAGGCCGAGCCGGGTGAACTCGGCGAGGTCGACCTCGTGGTCGTGCTCGTGGACGATGCGCCGCCACAGCAGGGTGGCCAGCGATCCGGCGTAGGTGAGGTTGGGGCCGATGTTCACGCCGAGCAGGACGGCGAGCACCGCCCCCGGCCCGCCGGGGGTGGCGAGCGGCAGGAGGACGAGGACGGCGGGCAGGTTGTTGATGACGTTGGCGAGGACGGCGGCGAGGGCCGCGATCGCCAGCAGCGCGGGCAGCCCCTGGCCGTCCGGCACGAGGTGGCCGAGTGCGTCGGCGAGTCCGTTGTCGACCACGGCGCGGACCACGATGCCGAGGGCGAGCACGAAGGCGAGGAAGGGCAGCGAGGCCGCCCGGGTGATCGCGCGGACGGTGGTGCGGCGCCTGACGAGCGCCCGCACCGCGAGGACGAGGGCGCCGCCGGCCGCGGCCCAGGCCGGGTCCAGGCCGATCGCGGAGGCCACGGCGAAGCCCGCCAGGGTGCCGCCGAGGGTGGCCAGCGCGAAGACCGGTACGGGCACGGACGCGGCGGCCGGCGGCCGCTCGGCGGAGGCGGCGAGGTCGGCCGCGAAGAAGCGGCGGAAGACGGCGTACTCGGCGCCGATGGAGACCAGCCACGGCAGCAGCATCAGTGCCGCGAACCGGGTGAAGCCGAGGCCGCTGGCGGCGAACGCGAGGAGGTTGGTCAGGTTGGAGACCGGCAGCAGCAGGGAGGCCGTGTTGGACAGGTGGGTGCAGGCGTAGACGTGCGGCTTGGGCCGGGCGCCCAGGCGGGCGGCGGTGGCGAAGACCACCGGGGTGAGGAGCACGACCGTCGCGTCCAGGCTCAGTACGGCGGTGACCACCGACGCCACCGCGAACACCCCGGTGAGCAGCCGCTGCGGGCCGCCCGCCGCCGTCCGCGCCATCCAGGCGCCGCAGGCCGCGAACAGCCCTTCGTCGTCGCAGAGCTGGGCCAGGACGAGGACGGCCGCGAGGAAGCCGATCACCGGGCCGAGCCGTGCGGCCTCCTCGCGGGCGTGTTCCCAGGAGACCGCGCCGGTGGCCAGGGCGATGCCGGCCGCCGGGACGGCCACCGCGGCCTCGGGCCAGCCCCATGGGCGGATGACCGCACCGGCCAGCACGGCGAGCAGCAGCACGACGGCCAGCACTTCGGCGACGGGCGTACTCAGGGTCTCCTCCAGGATCGGCGGGGGCGGGCACGGACGAACGGACCCGGGTCGGGACGGCACGTCCGGGCCCATGTTCTCAAACGATCACGCCGGGCCGCGCACGGTGCGCCGTCACCGGGCCCGGCGCCGTGGTGCGAACCGCCGTCAGGGAGCGGTCACCGGCCCTGGAATGATGGCGGGATGGACGGAGTGGACGCGACACGTGGGCGGAGCCCGCGGGACGGCGAGGTGCAGGTCGTGGAGACGGCCGGCCGCCAGGTGGTCAGGCCGTTCGGCCACGCGGACTTCGAGCAGGGCGAGGAGCTCGCTGCCGCGCTCGACGAGGCGCTCCGGGCGGGCGGCGGGCGGGTGGTGGTGGACCTGGGCCGGCTGGCGTTCGCCGACTCCACCTTCCTCCATCTGCTGGTGCGGGCGGCCGCGCGGGGCGAGGTGCACCTGGCGGGGCCGCTCGCCCCGGACGTGCGCCGGCTGTTCGACATCACCGGCCTGACGCCGCTGTTCCGCTTCCATGCCGACCTCGACAGCGCCCTGGTGCCGTGACGGGCCCCCGCACCCCACGGCGCACCGCGGCACACCGGCCCGATCCGGACCGGGCCGGTACGCCCCGTACGGACCCGGACGGTGCCGCACCGGCCGACGCCGGGAGTGTCGCCGCGTGGCCGCGCGACGACGGGGCATCAGCCTTCTCGACAGCGATCGCCGGCGGGAAGGGGGAGCCCATGCCCGACGCCCTGCCGACCGCCGAGCTGTGCCTGGATTCGGCCGGGGTGTCGCTGGCCGACGCCCGGGCGGTGGTCACGGAGTTCGTGGCGCGGCACTGCCCCTGGGCCGACCGCTTCGCGGTGGTGCTGACGCTCTCCGAGCTCCTGTCGAACGCCCTGCGGCACGCGACCGGCTGGTGGCGGCTGCGGCTCAGGGCGTGGGCCGGCGAACTGGTGGCCGAGGTCGCCGACGGCAGTGCCGTCCTTCCGCGCGCCCGGGCCGCGGACCCGACCGGCGCCGCCGGCGGCCTCGGGATGCGGCTGGCGGCGGAGCTGACCAGTGCCGTCGAGGTCGACCTCGATCCGGACTCGGCGGGCAAGACCGTCCGGGCCCGCTGGAGGGCCGCCGGGCCGCCGCTCGCGGAGTGACCGCCGCCGCCCCGGGGCGCGCGTCGGGGCGCGCGTCGGGGCGCGCGTCGGGGCGGCCGGGGTTCAGGCCGGCAGCAGCAGCATCGCCGCGGTGCCGGTGATCTGCAGCAGCCGGGCCACCGTCGGCGAGGTGCCGGTGACGGCCACCAGGGTGCCCACCGCCTCGCCTTCCGCCCGGACGGTCAGCAGCGCGTTGAGGCCGGAGGAGTCGCAGAAGGACACCCCGGTGAGGTCCAGGCGCAGCACCGCCGGCCCGGGGGCGGTGCGGGCCAGTGCCCGCCGGGCGGCCGCCCGCAGCACGCTGCCGGTGCCCAGGTCGAGCTCGCCCAGGACGGTCAGGACGGGGCCCACCGGGGTGTCGCGGTCCTCGACCGTGAACTCCCGGTCGCGGCCGGCGAACCGGTCGTCGCTGGTCATTCGGGTTCCTTTCACGTCCGGCGTACGGTGCGGCGGCGCAGCGGCGCGCGGGCACCTGGTCCGGCGGGTGCGGCCGCGGCTCGGGAGGATGCCTGCGGGGCGGGCCGTTGCTACGGGGCGGGCGCCTCCTCCTGCGGGAGGGCCGCGCGGCCGTGCCAGTCCACGCAGATCACCAGGGCGTCGTCGTCCGGGTCCTGGGCGCGGTAGCGTTCGAGCTCACCGAGCAGGGCCCGCGGGACCTCGGCGGCGGGGAGCAGGCGGGTGGCCAGGATGGACCGGCTGAGGGCCTTCTCGCCGTACGGCTCGCCGAGCGCGGAGACCACCTCGTGGACGCCGTCGCTGACGAAGATGAGCCGGTCGCCCGGCTCGACCTGGATCTCCTGCGTGGTGTACGGCGTCTCGTCCGCCATGCCGAGGGGCAGTTGGGCCTCGAACGGGATCAGTTCGACGGCGCCCGCGCGCATCCGCAGCAGGCGGGGCGAGCCGGCGTCGACGACCTGGACGCGGCCGGTGGCCAGGCCGAACTCGAGCAGCAGGACGGAGACGTGCATCCTCCCCTGGTACTGGGCGTAGACGGCCTGGTCGGCGAGGGCCGCCTGGTCGGCGATGCCGACGCCCGCCCGCCGTGCGTTGCGCAGGGCGTTGATGGCGAGGTTGGTCAGCAGCGAGGCGTCGATGCCCTCGCCCATGCCGTTGGTGACGGTGAGGGTGAGGGTGTCGCGGTTGCCCGACCAGTCGAAGTTGTCGCCGCGGATCGCGTACGCCGGTTCGAGGTGGGCGCCGATCTCGTACTCGGGGCGGCGGCAGGAGCGGGCGGGGAGCAGCTGCCACTGCATCTCGGCGGCGAGGGTGAGCCGGGCGCTGCGGCGTGCCTGGACGTAGACGTCGGTGTCCCGTTCGGCGACGACGATCGCGTGCGCGAGCATCTCGGCGACGGCGAGCAGGTCGGCCGTCAGCTCGGCGGTCGGCGGCCCGTCCGGGAGGCGGAGGCTGAGCACGCCCAGCCGGTCGCCGCGGACGGTGACGGGCAGGTGGAGCGCGACCGGGTCGCGGTCGTCGACGACGGGCTCCTGGGCGCCGAAGGCGCGCCCGACCGGGGTGGTGCGGGCGGGCACCGGGTCGGCGGCGCCGGGGCCCGGGGAGACCGGGTGCAGGACGCTGAGGCTGTAATCGGCGAGCAGGAGCTCGGCCGAGCGCACCCCGTACTGCGCCGCCAGGGCGTCCCGCAGGCGGTCGAGGAGGTCATGGGGAGAGGCAGTGCGCAGGGCGTGCTCGACTGCCAGGAGATTCGTCACGTCGGTCGTCTCGTCGGTCGTCGGTGGAGGGTGAGGGGTCGGCCCGCGGCCGGACGGCTGCACGCCGGGAATCGGCGGTGCGAAGATGGGGTCATGAACCCCGTCTCTGCCCTTCCGGGAGGTGAGGACGCCGCAGGGTCGGCGTCCTCGGTGGTGGAGTTGCTGGAGGTCCTGTGGGGCGGTGGCCGGGACCTGCCGGCCGCGCCGCTGTCGGTGTCGCAATTGCGCGTCATGTACATCTTGGGGCACCACGACGGCATCAACCTCCGCACGCTCACGGAGGCGCTGGATTCCACCCCGTCCTCGGCGAGCCGGCTGTGCGACCGGCTGGAGGCGGTGGGGTTCCTGGAGCGGTCGCCGAGCTCGGCGAGCCGCCGGGAGCTGGAGCTGCGGCTGAGTGCGAGCGGGCGGTCGTTCCTCGCCGAGCTGCGCGCCCGCCGGGAGCGGAAGCTGCAGGAGGTGCTCGCCCTGATGTCGCGCTCGGACCGGGAGGCCCTGATGACGGGCCTGGAGGCGTTCAAGGCAGCGGCCGATGGCGGCCCCGCCGCCGATTCCGCTGACGGCACCCGCTCCTCCTCCGTCTCTCGTTCCGCCTGAGTCCCACCGTTCTGCCCGTACGCGCGCCGGCCGGCACCCCGCGGCGCCCCGCCGCACCAGCAGCCCGACGACAGAGTGTTGCCGAACGACCATTGTTGTCAAACGGCAAATGTTTCCCAGGTGGCGGGGTACGACGGGACCGGCACCGGGATTGCTTTCGGGTGCCCGGATGCACGATGGTTGCCGGAAGGAAACTGTTGCCGTCCGACATCTGTGAGGTGAGGGGTCCGCTTCGCGCACCCCGTCCGCGTGGTCGATTCGCTGAAGCACTCCGCACCCGACGCCGACGCCGGGCCGTGGACACACGTCCCGCACCCCGTGCTGGTGGTCGGCCCCACCGGCGCCGTCCGGTCACTGAACGCCGGGGCGCGCCTCCTGCTGCCGACCGCGCGGCCCGGCGCCGCCCTCGCCGACACCGCACCCGCCTGGCTCGCCGCCGCCCACCGCAGCGCGGTGCAACCCGTCCCCTCCCCCGGCCCGGGCGCCCCGCCGGCACCCGTCCACGGGCTGCTCGGCGAGCGGACCGTGGCGGCCCACCCCACCCCGGAACGGGACGGCTCGGTGGTGTGGTGGCTGGTCGACGAGACCGACCAACGGCTGGCCCGCACCGCACTGAGCACCGAACGCGAGCGGACGGCCTTCCTGGTGGAGGCCTCCAATCTCCTGCTGAGCTCGCTCAACGTGCAGCGGTGCACCGAGGCGACGGCCCGGCTCGCGGCCGGGCACCTCGCGGATGCCGCCGTCCTGGTCGCCCCGGCCGGCGCCCGACGGCTGCCGGTGACCACCTGCGTCCGCGGCGGCGACCCGTCCGGCGCCCGCCTGGCGGTCGACCCGGCCACCGTCCCCGGGCTCCCGGAGGCGCTCCAGGGCTTCCCGCCGGTGCCCTCGCGCTGGATCGACCCCGCCGCCCTGCCCGGCTGGGCGGTGCCGGACGGCTTCGGCCCGGTCGGATCCGTCGTGGTCACGCCGCTGCCCGGGCACGGCGTCCCCGCAGGCGCCCTGATCCTGCTGCGGCGGAGCGGGCAGGCCGCGTTCAGCGACGGCGAGGAGGTCTTCGCCCGGCTGTTCGCCGCCCGCGCCGGCGCCGCGCTGTCCGCGGCCCGCCTCTACGCCGAGCAGTCGTCCATCACCGACATCCTGATGCGCGAGCTGCTGCCGCCCGCCCTGCACCGGGTCAACGGCGTCGAACTCGCGGCCGCCTACACCCCGGCCCGCGCCGGCGAGCGGGTCGGCGGCGACTTCTACGACGTCCACCCCGCCGACGACGCCGGCCGGGACTCACTGGTCGTCCTCGGGGACGTGTGCGGCAAGGGCCTGGAGGCGGCGGTCCTCACCGGCAAGATCCGCAACACGCTGCACGCACTGCTCCCGCTCGCCGACGACCACGCCCGCGTCCTGCGGCTGCTGAACGGCACCCTGCTCAGCTCCCACCACACCCGCTTCGCCTCGCTCGTCCTCGCCTCCGTCCGGCGCAGCGGCGCGAACGTCGAACTCCGGCTGACCAGCGCGGGCCACCCCGCTCCCCTGGTGGTCCGCCGCGACGGCACGGTGGAATCCGCGCCCACCGGCGGCACGATCATCGGCGTGCTGCCCGACATCCGGTCCACCACCGCCCGGGTCGTGCTCCGCCCGGGCGAGAGCTGCCTGCTCTTCACGGACGGCATCACCGAGGCGCGCGGAGGCCCGCTGGGCGACGGCATGTTCGGCGAGGAGCGGCTGGCCCGGGCCCTCGCGGGCTGCCAGGGCATGCCGATGGAGGCGCTGGTGGAGCACGTCCTGCTGCGTGCCTCGTCCTGGCTCGGCGGCGGGCCGCACGACGACCAGGCCCTGGTGGCGATCGGGGCCCCGCTCCGGCCCGCGCCCGGCACGGCCGCACTCCGGGAGGAACGGCATGGCGCCTGAGACACCCGCCGGGCAGCACCTGCGGCCGGACGCCGCGGGCCCGGGACCGGCCGGCTCCCCCGCGAACACGGACTGGGTCGACCACCTGTGGCAGGCCGTCGCGGCCGGCGACGAGTACGCCGGCGCCACCGTGCTCTTCGACGCCCTGGACGCCGGCGTCGCACCCGAGAGCGTCCTGATCGACGGAATCGCCGAGGTCCAGCGCCGGGTCGGCGCCGCCTGGGCGGCCGACCGGATGACCGTCACCCAGGAGCACGCCGCGACCGCCGTGAACGAGCGCCTGATCGCCGCGATGGCCCACCGCGGACCGGGCACGACCGGCGCTCCGACCGCCCCGCCGCGGCCCGCCACCGGACGGATCACCGTCGCCTGCGTCGACGGGGAGTGGCACGCCCTCCCGGCCCGGCTCCTCGCCGAGGTGCTGCACCTGCGCGGCTGGCGGGTCGACTACCTCGGCGCGCAGGTCCCCACCCCGCACCTGATCGCCCATCTGCACCGCACCGGTCCCGACGCGGTCGCCCTCTCCGCCTCCCTGGTGACCCGCCTCCCCGCAGCCCATGCCGCCATCACCGCCTGCCGGGCGGTCGGCGTACCGGTGCTCGCGGGCGGCGCCGGCTTCGGCCCGGACGGCCGCTACGCCCGGCTGCTCGGGGCGGATGCCTGGGCCCCCGACGCCCGGGCCGCCGCGGACCTCCTCGCCGACGGGCCGCCCGACAGCCCCCGCCCCGTCCACCAGCCGATCGACGACCTCCCCCACCTCGCCGACCAGGAGTACACCCTGGTGACCCGGGAGTCGCGGGAGCTGGTGCGCTCGACCCTGCGCGGGATGCAGGACCGCATCCCGGCCGTCCGCGGCTACACCGACGAGCAGCACGAGCGCACCGCGGAGGACATCGCGCACATCGTGCAGTTCCTCGCGGCGGCCCTGTACACGGGCGACGCCCGGCTGTTCGCCGACTTCCTGACCTGGACGGTGGACATCCTGACGGTCCGGGGGGTGCCCGCCGGCTCCGTTCTGGTGGTGCTCGACCTGCTGGGCGACCGTCTCGCCGAATTCCCCCGCGCCCTGGACGTGCTGGCCTGCGGCCGCGACGCACTCACCACACCCATGCCCGCCGCGGACACACCTCTCGCGCCGCCGTCGGCGCCTTCCTCCGCGTCCCCTGCGCCGGAGCTGCCGTGACCGGTGCGCCCCGCCCTCCGCTGTCGGTGACGGCCGACGTCCACGGCGACCGGCTGACCCTGGTCCTCCGCGGCGACCTCGACCGGGACAGCGCCGGCGACTTCCTGGCGTCCGCCACCCGCGGTCTGGCGGACCGTCCCGGCCTGCGGGAGCTGCACCTGGACTGCACGCGGGTCGGGGCCTTCGACGCCACCGCGCTCTCGGCCCTCCTGATGCTGCGCCGACGCACCGCCGCCGAGGGAGTGCGCCTGCACCTCGACGCCCCGCCGGAAGCAGTACGGCGGCTCCTGGAGACCACCGGCACCCTTGAGCACCTGACGGCCGATCCCGCCGGCCCGTGCGGCGACGGGAGCGCCGGGCACCCCTGAGTCGTCGCACGGACCGCGGTGACCGTCAGCGACAGGTGACGACAGGTGACGGCCGGCGGTGACGCAGGCCGGGGCCGGGGGCCGTCAGGCGCCGAAGTCCGCCAGGATGCCGTCCCACAGGGCGACCCTGGCGCTCAGCGCTCCGCGGACGGTGTCGGCGCACTGGGTCCAGCGCTCGTCGTCGTCGCCGCAGAGGTCGATCAGCATCTGCATGGCCATCGGCGTGTGCTGCTCGCCGTCCACCTCGATGTGGCGGGCCAGGTAGTCCTTGAAGACGGACAGCCGGCCGTCGCCGTCCTCGATCCGGATGACCTGCTCGAACATCTCCGGGATCAGGTCCTCGCGCCCGAACGCGAAGGCCGCGGCCCGGCAGTGGACCGGCGCGTTCTCGATGATGTCCCAGGTGAAGGCGATGAACTCGGCCGAGGCCGCGGGTATGCCGGCCGCCGCAGCCGCCTCGGGGACGCCGGTGCCCGAGCGGAGCGCATCCAGGAAGCCCTCCACCGGGCCGGTGTCGGCCCCCGCTCTCGCCATGCCGTCGAGGTAGAGCTCGAAGTGGCTGATGTACCCCTCGCCGAGCTCGTCGCTCTCCTCGACGAGCACGATCTCGTTGATCAGCCGGCGGCTGGCGGTCGGACCGCTCGGCACCCAGGGCAGCTCCACACAGGTCAGCGACCGCTGGAGGCACTTGAGCAGCGACATGAAGTCCCAGACCGCGAAGACGTGGCGCTCCTGGAACGTCCGGACCCGGTCGAGCGAGTTCAGCTCCCGGTAGACCGGGTGCTTGACGACCTCCTGCCGGACCGGCTCGATGGCCTCGCGCAGAGCAGTCAGGCCCGGGTGCGAACGGTCCCAGTGGTAGCGGTCAGAGCTCATGGGATCTCCATGGTGTGCGGAAGGAGCCGTGCAGGATGTGTGACGGCAGAGCGGAGATCGCGTGTTCGATCCCGCGCGGCACACACTACGCGGACCACCCGCGCGCGATCGAGACCCTGTCACCGACTTCTTCCGGCTGCCCCCAACTGCACTTCTTCGGAGCAATTTTGACGCTCACACGATCCGACGGACCGTCAGCATGCGCACAGCCGAGGCAGGTCCGGGAGTCGGCACGTCAATTGGACCGCTGCACCGGACCACTGGACCGTTGCACCGGTCCCCTCGACCGAACGGGAGAGCGCCCCCGACCGGGCACCCCCCGGTCCGCCGTGGCAGCCGGTGCTCGGCGGCCACGGCCAGCAGAATGTCCGGTATGAGTGGAACCGGGTCGGGAGTGATGGGCGGCGACTACGGCCGGCACGCGGCTGCGCAGCACGAGGGCGCGCAGACCGCGGCCGCCGTGCTGGACCGGGCGCTGGCGGCCGTGCCGGTGCCCGGGGACGGGCGGGCCTTCCGGGCCGCCGATCTGGGCTGCGCCTCCGGCGCCAACGCCCTGGAGCCGATGCGGCGGCTGGTGGCGGCCGTCCGCGGGCGCAACGCCTCGGTGCCCGTCTGGGTCACCCACACCGACATCCCGGGCAATGACTTCAACGCGCTCGTGGCGACACTGACCGGCCCGGCCGCGTACACCGGCACGCCCGGTGTCTTCGCCTGCGCCGAGGCCCGCTCCTTCTACGAGCCGCTCTTCCCGCCGGGCGAGCTGCACCTGGCGTGGAGCACCATCGCCGTGCACTGGCTGTCCCGGGTGCCGCAGCCGATCGACGGGCACGTGTACTGCTCGCGGGCGACCGGGGCGGCACGGGAGGCGCTGCGCCGCCGGTCGGCGGCCGACTGGTCGGGCTTCCTGACCCACCGGGCCGCCGAGCTGGTGCCCGGCGGCCAGCTGGTCGTGGTCGGCGGCGCGGCGACCGATGACGGCCTCAGCGGCGCGGAGGGGATCTTCGACCTGGCGCTGGAGGAGTTGGAGGCCCTCGTCGCCGCGGGGGTGCTGACCGCGGCGCAGCTCGCGGCGATGACGGTGCCGACCTGGAACCGCACGGCCGCCGAGTACCTCGACCCGCTGACGGCCGGTCCGTTCGCCGCTGTCTTCCGGCTGGAGGATCAGCGGTTCGCCGTCCTGGCCGATCCGGCGTACGCCCGGTTCGAGGCGGACGGGGACGCCGAGGTGTACGCCCGGGAGGTGACCGCGTCCTTCCTGGCCGCTTTCGGGCCGTCGCTGTTCGCCGGTCCGGCCGCGGTCGGCCCGGGTGTCGCGGAGCGGTTCGCGGCCGGGCTCGCCGCGCGGGTGCGGGAACGGCCGGGGGCGGCGCGGACGGAGTGGCGGGTACAGGTGCTGCGGGCCACCCGCCGGGACGAGGGCTGACCCGCGGGACGGCCCCGCATCACGCCCGGCATGGACGGCGGGTGGTCAGATGCGGGCGAGCTGGGGTGAGTCGAAGGCGAGGGTGGGCAGCAGGAGCCACTGCTGCGGATTGCGGCGGATCAGGTCCTCGAGGAGTCCGGTGATCAGGTCGCGCATGGCGGCGCGGGCCTGCCGGGCGTCCCCCGGTAGGCCCTCGACGAGGAGGGGTTCGTCGAAGTCCATCGCGATCCGGCCGTCCGGGGTGTACGTCATCACGGTCGGCAGCAGCATCGTGCCGGGCCGGGCCGCCACGGCGACGAACCCGGAGGACAGCGGGCGGGCGCGGCCGAACAGCGTGGCGGGCTCGGCGTCCCGGCCCGAGTAGACGAAGTCGGCGTAGGTGCAGAGCACGCCGCCCGCGGCCAGTCCGGCCAGGATCCGGCGGATCGAGCCGACGTCCCCGCCGACCACCGGGACGGAGCTTCCGTACCGGGGCGTCGGCTCCTCGCCGAAGGCGACGAGCGGCCGGTCGCCGAACACGCCCGCCAGGGTGTGCAGGGCGTCCGGCGCGGCCACCGTCATGGGGGCGACCAGGACGGTGGGCCGCCCCCGGGTCTCCGCCGGCCACTGCCCGCCGGAGGCGACCGCGGCGGGCAGCGGGCGGGCGGTGCCCGCCGTCCAGCCCGCCTGCCGCCAGGCGCACCGGAGCTGGTGGGCGACATGGCCGCGCAGGTCGTCGTCGGCCGGGTCGACCCGGTGCAGCGCGGCGCGCAGCCGGGGCAGTTCGCCGTACGGGTCGCGGGTGCTGACCCAGTCGGCGAGGTCGGCGAGCTCGGCGGGGGAACGCCCGGCGAACAGCCGTCCGGCCAAGGGGTCGTAGGACAGCCCGTGCAGGGCCTCGGCCATGCCCGGCACGGGTCAGCTCACCGTCCGCAGGTAGTCGAGCAGCCGGGTGCCGTGCGCCAGCGAGGCGGAGATCCGGTCGAAGGCGACCAGCGCGACCGCGCACGACTCCGCCCAGATGCCGTTGAGTTCGGGCGCGTGGGCCAGGCAGGTTCCGCCGCAGACGCCGTACCAGATGCAGTCGCCGCACCGGGTGCTGCCGACGTCCCGGCTGCGGATGTGCTCGGCGGTGGCGCTGCCGCGGGCGGCGGCCAGCCCGTCGCCGACCGAGCCCAGTCCGGCGAGCGGGCCGGTCGGGTCGATGCAGTCGCAGGCCTCGACGGAGCCGTCCGCGGAGACGGAGAGCAGGTCGCGGCCGGCGCCGCACTGCGGGCGCATGCACATGTTGCCCCCGGGCCCGGCGATGAAGTTGTCGAGGTACTTCTTGACCGGCAGCACCGGGAAGCCGTCGAACTCGCCGGTCTCGACGGCGTCGAAGAGCTCGGCCCAGGAGTCGACCAGCACCGAGGTGTCGAGGGCGAAGGCGTCCTGCCCGTCCCGGCCGCGCCCGATCGGCTGGAAGAGGCTCCAGTCCCAGGAGGCCATGCCGAGGTCGCGGAAGTGCCGGGCCAGTTCCAGCAGCCTGCCCTGGTTGACGGCGGTGATGGTGCTCATGACGCCGCACCGGCGGACGAAGTCCGGGTGGCGCTCCAGCGCGGCGGCGAACTGGTGGTAGGTGCCGCGGCCCCGGTGGTCGACCCGGAAGTGGTCGTGCACGTCGGCGCCGCCGTCCACCGACACGCCCCAGGAGATGCCGTGCCGGAGGGAGAACTCCACCACGGTGTCGTCGAGCCGGGAGAGGTTGGACTGGCCGGCGAAGTGGATCCGCCTGCCCCGCTCGGCGGCGAGCCGCTGCCCGGTCGTGACGAGTTCCTCGACCAGCGGCCAGACGAGCATCGGCTCGCCGCCGTGCAGGATGACGAAGAGGTCCTGCCCGGCGAGGTCCAGGGCCTGCCGCAGCGCGTCGACGGCGGTGTCCCGGGAGAGGACCACGGCCCGTTCGAAGGTCTCGAAGTCGTAGCAGTAGGTGCAGGCGTGGTTGCAGGCGCTGGTGAGCTTGATGATCACCGTGTTCAGCTGCTCGAACTGCCGCTCGGACCCGCGGACCCCGATGCCGCGTTCGACGAGGAGGTCCCGGAGCCGGCCGACCGGGCCGCGGGCCTGCTCGGGCAGCCGGTGGCTCGGGGAGGCGACCAGCGGCAGCAGGCCGCCGGTCGCCCCGTCGACCGTCACCCAGCGGCCGGAGACCCGGTCCATCACGAGGAGGTTGTCACCGCGCGGCAGGGCGCGCACGCGGTCGGCGTCGAAGCGGTCACGGTGCAGGGTGACGGGTACGGCGGTCATGGCTGCTGCCCCTACTGCCCGCCGCCGCCGTGCATCTCGGGATACTCCAGTACCGCGGTGCGCAGCTGCGACTCGACGTGGGTGCGGGCGACGTCGCGGTGGACGGCGGTGCCGGGCGCGGCGAAGTCCTCCAGCACCGGCGGCTCGAAGTCCTCGATGCGGGCCTGCAGGGCGCAGCAGGCGCGGGTCCACTGGGCCCAGAGACCGGGGTCGGCGCCGATTCGCGGGCGCAGGGAGTCGATCGCGACGGCGTTGACGCCGACGGGCCTGAGTTCCTCGGGGAGCGCGTCGAGGGCCTGCGTGGCGGTCGTCCGCACGTACTCCTCGATGTCCTGCTGCGACATGTCGTGGAGCCGCATCGTCTCCGGCGCCCGCAAGTTGATGATCTTTGCCATGCCCGCTCCTCGTCTCGGAACCAGCCCCCGGGCACAGAAGGTAGCGTAGGAACTACTTGCCGCGAATGAGCCGTGCGGGTGAACTTCCTTCCGGGGCAATCAATATGACGAACCGTCAGCATTCTTCGGTCGAGTGGGGCGTGCCGCGCTCCCAGCGGACGAGGTCGTCCCAGGACGGCCCGCCGCGGCGGCGCACCGGCGGCGGCTGCTCGGCGGCCGGGTGGCCGAGGCAGACGATCAGCTCCGGCCGGACGTCCGGGGGCAGGTCGAGCAGGGTGGCCACCGCCACACGGCTGAAGGAGGTGACCGGCCCGGCCGCGAGGCCGAGGCTGTGGGCGGCCAGGAGCATGGTGGCGGCCGCCGTGCCGACGTCGACGTACGGGCCCGGGTTGGCCGGCGGGAAGCCGTAGCGGCGCACCTCGGCCCAGTCGACGCACACGGCGACGGCCGCCGTCGGGCGCTGGAGCATGCCGGGCGAGACCATGCGCAGCGCCTGGAGCAACCGAGGGCCGGTGACGACCGCGTACCGGTGGAGCCGGCGGTTGCCGGCGTGCGGGGCGAAACGGGCGCTGTCGACGACCGCGGTGAGGAGGTCGCGGTCGACCGGGTCGGCGGTCAGCGCCCGAACGACGCGCCGGGTCCGGATCGCCTCCAGCACCTCGTTCACCCGGCCGATGCCCCGTCGAGTCCGAGGGCGGCGACGAGGTGCTCGGCGATCGCCCGGCACATCGCGTCGATCCGGGCCACGTAGGCGGCCGGGTCGCCGGCCGCGACCGAGGTCTCCGCCAGGCCCGTGGTGATCTCGTGCAGCAGCGGGTGGAGCTCGGGGCCCGCGTGCGGCCCGACCATGGCGGCCAGGCGGCCGGCGGCGGTCAGCAGCCGCAGCGGGGCGTACTCGGCGGCCTCGTCGACCTGGGTGCGGGCGGCCGTGACCAGGTAGGAGAGGAGTTCCACGGCGTCGTCCTGGTCCAGCACCAGCGGTGGCACCGGCTTCTCCTCTCGTGGACCGGCGGCGGCCCGTCGGGCCGGGCTCGGGGATGCGGCCGGCGCCGCCCGTGCCGCCGGGCGGGCGCCGCTGCGCCGGGTGCAGCGATCATAGGTCGGGGCCGGGGCCGCCGGTCCGCTGACACTCCCGGCGCGCGCCGATCGTCCGCGTCCGGGTCACCGGCTGCGGAGCCGCCACCGCCGACGCCGCCCGGGCCGCGACGTCGACGGCGTCGTCGGTGCCCTCCACCGGCTGGACGGCGACCTCGTACGCGGGCCGTCGCCGTCCACGGTGGCCCAGGAGGACACCGGCCGGCAAGGGCCGCGGGCATCGGCAGCGCCGGACCGGTCGACATCCAGGCCGGCGCCGTCAGTCCGGTCAGCATCCCGGCCTGGCACGCCTTTCCGCTTCGCTCGGAGGTCGCCGCCCACCCGGCGGTCGCGGACCTGCCGGTCGCCCTGGGCGGCGACGCCATCGCCATGACCGCGGCCCAGCACTGGCGCGGCGCCGCCCGGCACCACCGCAACGCCCTCTGCCTGGTGGTCTCCACTGGTGTCGGTGCGGGCCCGGTCATCGACGGCCGGCTGCGCACCGTCCCCGTCGGCCGATCCCTCGACCCGCCCTCCCGGGCCCCCGCCCGGACGGGAGTGCACCCATCCAGGCGTACCGGGCCGGTGTCCGGGGCGTGGCTCCTGCCGGGCGGAGCCGTGCCGTGCGAGAGATGGGACGGACGGTCGGCGAGGAGGGTGCGCGGCATGGCGGTGGGCGACGGCGCGCCGGGGCCGGCGGGCGAGGGCGGTGTGATCGGCACCGACGGTCTGGCGGCGCTGGTGGACGTCCTGCTGGCCCGCGGCCTCACGGTGGTGGGACCGACCGTGCGGGACGGCGCGATCGTCCTGGACGAGCTCGCCTCCGCCGAGCAGCTGCCCTTCGGCTGGGGCGTCGAGCTGGAGGCCGGAACGTACCGCCTGCGCGCGCGGGCCGACCGCGCGGCCTTCGCCAACGCCGCCGGTCCGCACTCCTGGAAGAACTACCTGCACCCGTCGCGGGTCCGCCAGTGGCAGGCGGACCGCTCCGCGGGCCGGCTGCTGGTCACGGCGGACGAGCCCGGGCCCGTCCGCTACGCCTTCCTCGGCGTCCGCCCGTGCGACCTGCGGGCCATCGCCGTCCAGGACCGCGTCCTGGTCGGCGGAGCCCACCGCGACCCGGTCTACCGGGGCAGGCGGGCCGGTGCCTTCCTGATCGCGGTCGAGTGCACCGAGCCGGGCGGTACCTGCTTCTGCGTGTCGATGGGCTCCGGTCCGGCGGCAGGTCCCGGGTACGACCTGGTGCTGACCGAGGTGGCGGACGCCGGGGACCACCGGTTCTGGGTCCGCAGCGGCAGCCCGGAGGGCGCCGAGATCCTCGCCGAGCTCCCGGTGCGGGCCACGGACCCGCAGACCGTCGAGGCCGCCCGCAGCGGCGTCGCCTCCGCCGCCGACCGGATGGGCCGCAGCATGCCGGAGGTCGACCTGCACCGGCTGATGGCCGGGACCCTGGATGCACCGCGCTGGGACGAGGTCGCGGAGCGCTGCCTGACCTGCGGGAACTGCACCATGGTCTGCCCGACCTGCTTCTGCACGACCACCGAGGACGTCACCGACCTGACCGGCGACCACGCCGAGCGATGGCGGGTCTGGGACTCCTGCTTCGACCTCGACCACTCGTACCTGCACGGCGGCCCGGTGCGCGGGTCCGCGCCGAGCCGCTACCGGCAGTGGCTGACCCACAAGCTCGGCACCTGGTGGGACCAGTTCGGCTCCTCCGGCTGCGTGGGATGCGGGCGGTGCATCGTGTGGTGCCCCGTCGCGATCGACATCACCGAGGAGGCCGCGGCCCTGCACGAGTGGGCGGCACGGCCGGCGGCCGAGGGCGGCGACGCGTGCGGGGGCGACCGTCCGTGACGGCACCGCCGCGGCTGCTGGACGGCCTGTCGCAGTCCCACCGGGACCGGCTCCTCGCGCTCGCCCGCGATCGGGAGTTCCCCGCCGGCACCCGGCTGTTCGACGAGGGCGGGACGGCCGACCGGTTCTGGCTCCTCCGCTCCGGCGAGGTCGCCCTCGACCTCCACGTGCCCGGGCGGCGGTCCCCGGTGGTCGAGACCGTGGGGCCCGGCCAACTGCTCGGCTGGTCCTGGCTGTTCCCACCGCACCGCTGGCACCTGGGCGCCCGGGCGCTCGGACCGGTCACCGCACGGGAGTTCCCCGCGGCCGAGGTGCGCGCCCTGTGCCGGGCCGATCCGGAGTTCGGCCACGAGGTGGTGCTGCACTGCGCCGCCGTCATCGCCGAGCGGCTGCAGGCCACGCGGCTGCGGCTGGTGGACCTGTACGCACCGGACGGCGGCGGCCCCTCGTGAGCACGGTACCCGTACCGTACCGGGTGGCCTCCGCGCGGCCGGAGAACGCCGACAGCGTTTCACTCGAACTCGTCGCGGACGCAGCGCCGTTGCCCGCCTTCGCGCCGGGGCAGTTCGCGATGGTGTACGCCTTCGGCGTCGGGGAGGTGCCGATCTCCGTCAGCGCGATCGGCAGCGGCACGGTGACGTTCACCGTCCGCTCGGTCGGCGCCGTCTCGGCGGCCCTGTGCGGGCTCGGACCGGGCGACGTCGTGGGGCTGCGCGGCCCGTACGGTGCCGGCTGGAATCTGGACGGGGCGGTCGGCGCCGATGTCCTGGTCGTCGCCGGCGGCGTCGGAATGGCCCCGCTGCGCCCGGTCGTGCACCGCCTGCTCGGCCGGGCCGGCCGCCTCTGCGTCCTGGTGGGCACCCGGACGCCGGCCGACCTCCTGTTCGCCGAGGAGGTGTCGGCCTGGCACGGCCGGGCCCGGGTGGCGGTGACGGTGGACCGGCCCGATCCGGACTGGCCCGGCAGCGTCGGGGTGGTGACCGCCCTGCTGGACCGCGTCGGTCCCGGCCCCCGCACCGGGCACGCCCTGGTCTGCGGGCCCGAGGTGATGATGCGCCGCACCGCCGAGGCGCTGCTGGACCGGGGCGTACCCGCCGGTCGCATCCAGCTCTCGCTGGAGCGGAACATGCGCTGCGGGACGGGGCACTGCGGCCACTGCCAGCTCGGTCCGCTGCTGCTGTGCCGCGACGGCCCGGTCGTCGACTACCGGATGTCCCGACGGCTGCTTTCGGTGAAGGAGTTGTAGCAGTGGACGGTCACGGCCTGCCGACCCTGGCAGTGTGGAAGTTCGCCTCCTGCGACGGCTGCCAGCTGACGCTCCTCGACTGCGAGGACGAACTGCTGGCGCTCGCCGGCCGAGTGAGGATCAGCCACTTCCTGGAGATGAGCAGCGCGGAGGGCGACGGCGCCCCCGTCCGGGCGACCCCGGACGGGGTCGGGCCGTACGACCTGTCGCTGGTCGAGGGCTCCGTCACCACGGCCGAGGACGTCCGGCGGATCCACCACATCCGCAGCGTCTCGCGCCGCCTGGTCACCATCGGCGCGTGCGCGACCGCCGGCGGCGTCCAGGCGCTGCGCAACTTCGCGGACGTCGCCGAGTTCCGAGCCGCCGTGTACGCACGTCCCGAGTACGTCGCCACCCTGGCCACCTCGACCCCGATCTCGGCCCACGTCCCGGTCGATTTCGAACTCCGCGGCTGCCCGATCGACCGCCGCCAGCTGCTCGAGGTGATCACGGCCCACCTGGCCGGCCGCAAGCCCGGCATCCCGGCCCACAGCGTCTGCTACGAGTGCAAGATCCGCGGCACGGTCTGCGTGACCGTCGCCCACGGCACCCCGTGCCTGGGCCCGGTCACCCACGCCGGCTGCGGCGCCATCTGCCCCGCCCACCGGCGCGGCTGCTACGGGTGCTTCGGTCCCGTGGCGGAACCCAACCTGCGGTCGATGGTGCACCAGCTGGAGCGGGACGGAATGTCCGAGCGGGACATCGTCCGGGTCTTCCGCACCTTCAACGCCGGCGCGCCCGAGTACGGGCCGGTCCCGGACCTCGCCGCGGGCCCCGCGCCGGAGGAGCCGCAGTGAGCCACGAGGCATCGCGCACCGTGCGGCTGGACGCCCTGGCCCGCGTCGAGGGCGAGGCGGCCCTGCGGCTGCGGCTCCGAGACGGCGAGGTCACCGCGGCCGAGCTGCGGATCTACGAACCACCGCGCTTCTTCGAGGCCTTCCTGGTCGGCCGCGGCCACACCGAGCCGCCCGACCTCACCGCCCGGATCTGCGGGATCTGCCCGGTCGCCTACCAGATGACGGCCTGCCGGGCGATCGAGGCCGCGTGCGGGGTGCACGTCGACGGACCGATCGGGCAGCTGCGCCACCTGCTGTACTACGGCGAGTGGATCGAGAGCCAGGCCCTGCACGTCCACCTGCTGCACGCCCCGGACTTCCTCGGCTGTGCGGACGCCGTCGAGCTCGCCCGCGGGCACCGGCCGGCCGTCGAGCGCGGGCTGCGGATCAAACAGGCGGGCAACGCCGTGGTGGAGCTGCTCGGCGGCCGGGCCGTCCACCCCGTCAACGTCCGGATCGGCGGCTTCTACCGGACGCCGTCGAGGACCGAGCTCGCCCCGCTCGCCGACCGCCTGCGCCGTGCCCGGGACGATGCGCTGGAGGCCGTGCGCTGGGTCGCCGCCCTGGACTTCCCCGCGGCGTCCTTCGACGGCGAGTTCCTGGCGCTGCACGACCCGGGCAGCTACGCGATCGACTCGGGGTCGCCCGCCGTGCTCTCCGCAGGAGGCGGCCCCGACCGCGTCCGGGGCTTCCCGGTGGACGCCTTCGACCGGCACGTCGTCGAGGAGCAGGTCCCGTACTCCACCGCCCTCCAGTCACGGCTGGACGGCCGGCCCCACCTCACCGGTTCGCTCGCCCGCTACGCCCTCAACGGCCGCTGGCTGCACCCGGTGGCGGCCGGGGCCGCGCGGGCCGCGGGCCTGGGCGACCCCGCGGCGGGAGAGGCGTGCCGCAACCCGTACCGCAGCATCGTCGTCCGGGCGGTCGAGGTGGTGCACGCCCTGGAGGAGGCGCTGGGCATCATCGAGGACTACCTCCCGCCGCCCCGGCCGCACGTCGACGTGCCCGCGCGGGAGGCCGTCGGCTGCGCGGCGACCGAGGCTCCCCGCGGTCTGCTGTACCACCGCTACGCCCTGGACCGGGACGGCACGGTCCGGGCGGCACGGATCGTGCCGCCCACCGCGCAGAACCAGGCCGCCATCGAGCAGGACGTCCGCCGGCAGGTGCAGGAACGGCTGGCGCGGCGCACGGGGGACGTCGGCGACGAGGAGCTGGCCCGGCTGTGCGAGCGGGCCGTCCGCAACCACGACCCGTGCATCTCCTGTGCCGCCCACTTCCTGGACCTGACCGTGGAGCGGTCGTGACCGGACGCATCGTGGTCATCGGTGTCGGCAATGCCTTCCGCCGCGACGACGGCGCGGGACCGGCCGCGATCGAGATGCTGAGGGCCCGTGGCGCGCCGACCGCGGTACTCGCCGTGAGCGACGGCGACCCGGGCCGGCTCCTGGAGCTCTGGTGCCCGGCCGACACCGTCGTCGTCGCCGAGGCGGTGCGCTCCGGTCCGGGACGCCCCGGCCGGCTGCACACCGTCCGTGCCGACCGCGCCGCCCGGCTGGCGACCGGGTCGGCCAGCACCCACGGGCTCGGCCTCGCGGAGACCGTCGCCCTGGCGGGGGCCCTCGGCCGGCTGCCGCGTGCCCTGGTCGTGCACGCCGTCGAGGGCGCGGACTTCACCGTCGGGATCGGGCTCAGTGCGCCCGTCCGGGACGCGCTCCCGTCCCTGGTCCGCCTGGTGGCCGACTCGGTTCGGGCGGCGCAGTGACCCGGGCCCGCCACGTGCACGGCCCGGGTGCCGGCCGCGCGACCCCTCACGAGCCGGGCCCGGCGGACCGGTCCGTGTCGCGGAGCGCGGCCATCCGCGCGTGGTAGTCCTGCTCGTCGATCTCGCCGCGGGCGAACCGGTCGGCCAGGGTCTCCTCGGCCGTGCGACGGCCCTCGGGGGACGGCGGCGGCCCGGTCGGCGACCGGTCGAGGGCGCGGAACAGGGCAGCGCCCGCGACCACCAGCAGCCCGATCACCAGCAGCATGCCGAGGCCCATGCCGAACCAGCCCCAGCCGGTCATGCCGTCGTGCCAGTCCATCATGACGAACACCTCCCGGACTGTTCTCTCCCTCCAGGCTCGTACCGTCCGGGCACCGGCGGCACCGGGCTTCCGGGCCCGATCGGGAGGGACCTTCGGTCCCGGTCCGGGCCCGGCGCGGCCCGCGGTGGCGGCTCAGTACGGCCGGGTCGGCCGGTGTCCGGGTTCGGGGTGCTCGGTGTGGGCGGCCAGCACGGCCGCCTGGAGGCGCCGTTCGACGCCAAGTTTGGCCAGCAGGCGCGAGACGTGGTTCTTCACGGTCTTCTCGGCGAGGTACAGCTCCTTGCCGATCTGCCGGTTGGTCTTGCCCTCGCCGACCAGGGCCAGGATCTCGCGCTCGCGCGGGGTCAGCTGGGCGAGGGCGGCGTCGGTGCCGGTCTCCTCGTGCGGATGGCGGAGGCTCTCCATCAGGGTGCGGGTGGTGGCGGGGTCCAGCATGGACTGGCCGGAGGAGACCGTCCGCACCGCGCTCACCAGGTCCGCGCCCTTGACCTGCTTGAGGACGTATCCGGCGGCCCCCGCCATGATCGCGTCCAGCAGGGCGTCGTCGTCGTCGAAGGAGGTGAGCATCAGGCAGGCCAGGTCCGGCATCCGGTCCCGCAGTTCCCGGCAGACGCCGACGCCGTCGCCGTCCGGCAGCCGCACGTCGAGCACGGCCACCTGCGGGCGCAGCGCGGGCACCCTGGCGAGCGCCTGCGCGCAGCTGCCGGCCTCGCCGACGACCTCGATGTCGGGTTCGGCCTCCAGCAGGTCGCGCACGCCCCTGCGGACGACCTCGTGGTCGTCCAGCAGGAAGACCCGTACGGTCTGCCGGGCCTGGTCGGGCTCCGTCGTGTCCATGGCCGACTCCTGGGGGGTGCGCCCTCGTTCTTCCTCGATTCTGCGCGAGCGGCGCGCCCGGCGCAGCGTCCGGCCGGCCGGTCGCGGGCCCGGTCTCAGGCCGGGGCGGCGAGCCTGACCTCGACGTCCACCACGCCGGGCACGGCGCGGACGAGCTTCTGCAGCAGAGCGGCGGCCGTGGTGTCGGGGAGCGTGCCGGACAGCACGATGCGGCCGTCCTGGGCCCGGACGTCGATCGCCGCCGGGTCCGGCGGGCTGAGGGCGGCGATCAGTTCGAAGCGCACCTGGCCGGCGAGGTCGTCGTCGTCGCGGAGGTGGACCTTGAGCAGGTCGCCGCGGCTGACGATGCCGACCAGGCAGTCCTCGTCGTCGACGACCGGCAGCCGCTTGAAGTGGCGGCGGGCCATCGCCCGGCCGGCCTCGGCGAGCGGGCTGTCGGGGTGCACGGTGACGGCGGGCGCGGACATCAGGGCGCCGGCGGTGAGACCGGTGTACGTCTCCGGTTCGTGTTCCCGGGCGAGCAGCAGGTCGGCCTCGGAGACGACGCCGATCACCCGGCCGTCGCCGGTGAGGACGGGGACGGCGGACACCCCCCAGTGCTGGAGGGTCCGGGCGATGTCCCGGAAGCCCTCGTCGCGTCCGACCGCGGTGACGGCGTGGGTCATGACGTCGCGGACGGTCTCGTAGGTGGCCATGGTGGTCCTCCTTCAGACGACGGGGTTCGGTGCGGGCGTCGGGCCTCCCTCGCGCAGGGCGCTGGAGGAGACGGGTCCGAGTAGGTCGGCGAGGCGTTGCAGGACGTCGAGGAAGAGGTCGTCGATGGTGAGGACGCCGACCAGGCGGGTGCCGTCGAGGACCGGCAGGCGCCGTACCCCGGTGCGGCGGAAGACGCGGTAGGCGGCGGTGAGGTCCTCGTCCGCTCCGACCGTCACCGTCCGCTCGGTCATCAGTGCGGAGACCGGGGTGTCGGGCGGTGTGTCCCGGGCCAGCAGCCGGACGACCAGGTCGCGGTCGGTGAGGAC
Source organism: Kitasatospora sp. NPDC059571 (assembly GCF_042735675.1). NCBI lineage: Bacteria > Bacillati > Actinomycetota > Actinomycetes > Kitasatosporales > Streptomycetaceae > Kitasatospora > Kitasatospora sp. NPDC059571. The sequence continues at coordinate 57,175 of NZ_JBHWBW010000002.1, read as the reverse complement.
GCCGTGCAGGGTGCCGTGCTCGGCCACCAGGACGGAGCCGACGGCCTGCCCCGCCATCAGCCGGGCGGCGTCACGGGCCGCGGTCGACGGGGTGACCGTGACCGGCGGCGTGGTCATGAGGTCGGCGACGCGCATCTGTGCGGACTCCTCCGGGTGCCCGGCGCCCCGGGGCGGCGACCGCCGCGGGGACCGGCCGAGTGGCGGTCGGATCTGTCGCCTCCAGCACACCCGGCGGGCGCCGGCGCCGGGAGGGCTGCCCGGCACTGTCCGGCGCCGCCGTCGGTGCCGGCGGCGCGGGGTCGTTCGGCCCTCCGGCGGCCGGCGGAGGGCCCGGCGGGGCCCTCTCAGGTGTCCTGGTGCTTGCCGCGGACGATCACCACGGGGCAGTCCGCGTGCTGGACGCAGTGCTGCCCGACCGAGCCGAGCAGCGCCTGGCGGAAGCCGCCGCGCCCGCGGTTGCCGAGCACCAGCAGGTCGGCCCCTTCGGCGGCGTCGAGCAGGACGGTGGCCGCATTGCCGCCCAGGACGCGCTCGCGGACCACGACCGCCGGCTCCGCTCCGAGTTCGGCGGCGACGGCGTCCGACAGGGCCTTGCCGGCCCACACGCCGAAGTCGCCGTCGGCCAGTGTGCCGCTCCAGCCGTAGCTCGCCGGGTACTCCCAGGCGATCACCGCGTCCAGGGTGGCGCCGGTGAGCTCGGCCTGGCGTGCGGCCCACCGCAGCGCCGCGTTGGACGACGGGGATCCGTCGACCCCCACCACGATCCGCCGGGCCGGTGTCCCCTGTGTCATCTGCTGCTCCTCTCCGACCGGCCCGGGCCGATCCCCGCCGGGCTCCGGTGCCGTGGCCACCCAGCCCACCGCATGTCCGCGGCAGGCACCAGGGCCGACCGCGCCCGGGCGGTTGGGCCGTTCGGCCCGGTGGCTGGCTCGCCGGTCCGGGGCCGGGCCGAACGGCCGCCCGCTCCGGCCTGCGGCGGCTTTCCGCCTTTAAGTGATATCTCTATACTCGAGTTCCGCGGGCGCGCAGGGTGTTCCCGCACAGGGGCGAGGTGGCCGGATGAACCAGTGGACTCCGGACGGGGCGCAGCAGGCGCCCGCAGAGCGGCCGCGGGCGGCCGGCGGAGGCATCGTGGAACGCACGGCCCGCAGCCTGCCCGGCGTTCTGGCGCTGGTGGTCGGTCTGGCGCTGGTCGGGGGCGGCGCGGCGGCCCTGGGCGCGGCACCGGCCGCGGGCATCGCGCTGCTGGTGGCCGGCGTGGTCGCGCTGTCCGGACTGACCGCGGTCTCGCCCGGGCAGGCCCAGGTGGTGGCGCTGTTCGGCCGGTACCTGGGCACGGTACGGACGACGGGCCTCCAGTGGGTGGCCCCGCTGACCCGGCGTCAGCGGGTCTCCACGCGCATCCGCAACCACGAGACCCAGGTGCTGAAGGTCAACGACGCGGACGGCAATCCGGTCGAGATGGCCGCCGTGGTGGTCTGGCAGGTCGAGGACACGGCCCGGGCCGTGTACGCCGTCGAGGACGTCGTCGCGTTCGTCGCCACGCAGACCGAGACGGCCGTGCGCCACGTCGCCGGCAGCTATCCGTACGACGCCCGGGGCACCCGGCGCCTGTCCCTGCGCGAGAACGCCGAGGAGATCACCTCCCGGATGACCGCCGAGATCACCGACCGGGTGGCCCCGGCCGGCGTGTTCGTGGTCGAGTCGCGCATCTCGCGCCTGTCCTACGCACCGGAGATCGCGCAGGTCATGCTCCGCCGCCAGCAGGCGGACGCCGTGGTCGACGCGCGGCGCCGGCTCGTGGAGGGCGCGGTCGGCATGGTGCACCTCGCGCTCGAGCAGCTGGCCGCCGAGGAGCTGGTCGACCTCGACGAGGAGCGCAAGGCCACCATGGTGAGCAACCTGCTGGTGGTGCTGTGCAGTGAGAGCGCCACCCAGCCGGTGATCAACACCGGCACCCTCTACCAGTAGGCCGCACCGTGGCCGAGCGCAAGAGCATCCTGCTGCGGCTGGATCCGGCCGTGCACGACGCCCTGGCCCGCTGGGCCGGCGACGAGCTGCGCAGCACCACCGCCCAGATCGAGCTGCTGCTGCGCCACGCCCTGGCGGACGCCGGCAGGCTGCCGGGCAACGTCGGCAGCCTGCCCCGGCGCGGACGCCCGCCCAAGCACCCGCGCCCGGAGGAGGACGGTCCCGGCCCGGAATGACCCGTCACAGGGGTGGGCCCCGGGCATTCAAAGTGATATCACTTAAATGGTGAAGGCGAGACGAGACAGTGCCGCGACACCCGCCCCGGCGCCGCTCGGCGGGCCCGCCGTCGTCGTCGACGGGCTGACCAAGCGCTTCGGTGAGCGCACCGCGTTCACCGACGTGACCTTCGGCGTCGACCACGGCGAGGTGTTCGGCTTCCTCGGGCCGAACGGGGCCGGGAAGACCACCATCGTCAGGACGCTCGGCACGCTGCTGGCCCCCACGGCCGGCTCGGCGACCGTGGCCGGCCTGCCGCTGAACGCCGCCAACGGCGTCGAGATCCGCCGCCGGATCGCCGTCATGCCCGAGTCGCCCGGCCTCTACCAGCGCCTCAGCGTGGCGGAGAACCTCTCCTTCTTCGCGGGCCTGTACGAGCTCGACGACCGGCGCGGCCGCATCGAGCGCGCCCTGCGGGCCGTCAACCTGCTCGACCGCGCGGACGATCCGTGCCGCTCGCTCTCCAAGGGCCTGCGCCAGCGGGTCGGGCTGGCCCGCGCGCTGCTGAGCGACCCGCAGATCCTGTTCCTGGACGAACCGACCTCCGGGCTCGACCCGCTGGCCGCCCGCGACGTGCACGGCCTCATCGACGGCCTGCGCCACCGCGGCGTCACGATCTTCCTGACCACCCACCGCCTCGCCGAGGCCGAGGCGCTGTGCGACCGCGTCGGCATCATGAACACCACACTGCGCACCATCGGCCGCCCCGACGAGCTGCGCGAGCGCCTCTTCGCCCAGACCCTGCAGGTCACGACGCGGGCCCCGCTGGCCGAGCCCGACCGGGTCTTCGCGGGCCTGCCGGGGGTCGAGGGATGGCACCCCGGCACCCACGACGGGGACGGCGCCGGCTACCTGCTGGCCGTCACCGGACCGGACGTGGCACCCGCCGTCGCACGCGCCGTGGTCACCGCCGGCGCCGACCTGCTCGTGCTGAGCCCGTCACGGCACTCGCTGGAGGACGTCTACCTCCAGCTGATCGACGAGGACGTGGAGGCGCGGACACGATGACGAGGGCACCCGACGCACCGACCGGGCTGAACCGGACCCGGATCCGCGCCCTGGTGGGCAAGGAGCTGAACGACTACCGGCGCAACCGCTTCATCGCCACGACGATGGCGGTCATGCCGGTGGCGTTCATCGTCCTGCCGATCACCACGGTCTTCAGCCTGCCCGCGAACGCCCCGGCGGAGAAGCTCGACGCCCTGCTCGGCGTCTCCCTGCTCTACCTGCTGATGATCCCCGCGCTGGTGCCCGCCGTGGTCTCCTCCTACGCGGTGGTCGGCGAACGCGAACAGGGCACGCTCGAACCGGTGCTGACCACTCCGGTCCGCCCGGCCGAGTTCCTCGTCGGCAAGGCGCTGGCGGCCCTCCTGCCGACCCTGCTCATCTCGTACGCGATGTACGGGGTCTTCCTGACCGCCGTCGCGCTCTTCGCGCACCAGAACGTGGCGGACGACGTCCTCCGGGCTCCCCGGGTGCTCGCCCAACTGCTGTTCACCCCGCTGCTGGCGATGTGGTCGATCTGGGCGGGCATCGCCATCTCGACCCGCACCGGCGACGTCCGCGTCGCCCAGCAGCTCAGCTCACTGGCCGCCCTGCCGCCGATCGCGGTGACGGCGCTGATCGGCTTCAACGTCATCCGGCCCACCGTCGCCGTCACCGCGGCCCTCGGCGCCGGCCTGCTGCTCATCGACGTGCTCGCCTGGCGGCTGGTGTCCGCCCTGTTCGACCGGGAGCGCCTCGTCACCGGTGCCAGGGCCTGAGGAACGCGCCGCGACCAGGCCGCCGTCCTCCGCCGGGGAGCCGTACCCGCCGCCGCCCGGGGTCTCCACCACCAGGACGTCCCCGGGCTCCACGTCGACGGAGTCGCAGCCGGCCAGGGCGCGGCCGCCGTCCGGGCCCTCGATCCGGTTGACGCCGAGCGCCCCGGGCCCACCGCCCGCCAGTCCGTACGGCCCGACCCGGCGGTGGCCGGAGACGACGCTCACCGTCATCCGCTCCAGGAAGCGCAGGCGCCGCACGGCCCCGTCGCCCCCGCGGTACCGGCCAGCACCTCCGCTGCCGGTCCGGACCGCGAACGACTCGACGACCACCGGGAGGCGGGTCTCCAGGACCTCCGGATCGGTCAGGCGCGAGTTGGTCATGTGGGTCTGCACCACGGACGCCCCGGCGAAGCCCGGGCCCGCCCCCGAACCCGAGCCGAGCGTCTCGTAGTACTGGTGGCGGTCGTTGCCGAAGCTGACGTTGTTCATCGTGCCCGAGCCCTCCGCCTGGACCCCCAGCGCCCGGTAGAGCGCCCCGACGATCGCCTGCGAGGTCTCGACGTTCCCCGCCACCACGGCCGCCGGGGGGCGCGGGGACAGCATCGACCCGGGCGGCACCACTAGGTGAAGGGGCCTCAGGCAGCCGTCGTTGAGCGGGATGTCGTCGGCGACCAGGGTCCGGAAGACGTACAGCACGGCCGCGGTGACGACCGACGACGGCGCGTTGAGGTTGCCCGCCAGCTGCGGCGAGGTGCCGGTGAAGTCGACGGTGGCGGACCGGTGCCGCCGGTCGACGTCCACCCTCACCCGGATCACCGCCCCGGAGTCGGTCTCGTAGCGGCACTGCCCGCCCTCCAGCCGGTCGACGACCCGCCGCACGGCCTCCTCCGCGTTGTCCTGCACGTGCCGCATGTAGGCCTGCACCACCTCCACCCCGTAGGTGTCGACCATCACGCCGATCTCCTCGATCCCCTTGCGGTTGGCGGCGATCTGGGCCCGCAGGTCGGCCAGGTTCACCTCCGGGCCGCGCGAGGGGTACGGGGCGTCCCTGAGCAGGGCGAGCGTTTCGGCCTCCCGCAGACGGCCGCCCTCGACCAGGAGCCAGTTGTCGAACAGCACGCCCTCCTCCTCGATCCGGCGGCTGCCCGCCGGCATCGACCCGGGCGTGATGCCGCCGATCTCCGCATGGTGACCGCGGGAGGCGACGAAGAACAGCAGCTCGTCCCCGCCGCTGTCGAACACCGGGCTCACCACGGTGACGTCCGGCAGGTGGGTGCCGCCGTGGTACGGGTCGTTCACCGCGTACGCATCGCCCGGCCGCAGGGCGCCGCGGCGGCGGGCGACCACCTCCTTGACCGTCGTCCCCATCGAGCCGAGGTGCACCGGGATGTGCGGCGCGTTGGCGACCAGGTTGCCGTCCGGGTCGAAGACGGCACAGGAGAAGTCGAGCCGCTCCTTGATGTTCACCGACTGCGCGGTGGCCTCCAGACGGGCGCCCATCTGCCGGGCGACCGACATGAAGAGGTTGTTGAAGACCTCCAGCAGGACCGGGTCCGCACGGGTGGCGACATCCGCCGGCGGGCGGGCGGTTTCGCGTTCCAGCACCAAGTGGCCGAGTGGCCCGGCGGTGGCCCGCCAGCCGTCGTCCACCACGGTCGTGGCGCCGTCCTCGGTCAGGACCGCCGGGCCCCGCACCGTGTCGCCGGCCCGCAGGGCGTCCCGCCGCAGCAGCGTCGCACGGCGCCAGGCGCCGCCCGCGTACATCGGGACCTCCTCGGGCTCCGCCGGCTGCTGCGCCCCGGCCGCTCCGAGCGAGGACAGGTCGGGCTGCTCGCTCGCGCCCACCGCCTCGGCCGCCACCGCCTCCACCACGATCCGGCGGTCCATCAGGAACGAGTAGAGCGCGCGGTGCGCCGCCTCGAACTCCGCCGCCATCGCGGCCGCCCCGCCGAGCCCGACCGGCAGCACCGTGTCGGTGCCGTCGTACCGCAGGTGGGCGCGGAGCACCGTGCGGATCCGCTCGGGCGGTACGCCCTCCGCCGCGAGCTCCCGCCGGGCCGCCTCGCCGAGCGCCCCGGCCACCGTCCGGACGCGGCCCATCGAGGCCTCCTCCAGTGGGAGTTCGACCGCCTGTTCGCGCATCGCGGTCACGTCCGCCAGCCCCATGCCCAGGGCGGACAGCAGTCCGGCCATGGGCGGGACGAGGACGGTGCCGATGCCGAGGGCGTCCGCGACGGCGCAGGCGTGCTGGCCGCCGGCCCCGCCGAAGGTGGTCAGCGCGTACCGGGTGACGTCGTGGCCCTGCTGCACCGACACCCGCTTCACCGCGTGGGCGATGTTGTCGACCGCGATGCGCAGGTAGCCCTCGGCGACGTCCTCCGGCGACCGGTCGTCACCCGTCCGCTCCCCGATCTCCGCGGCCAGGTCGGCGAACGCGCCCCGGACGGCATCCGCGTCGAGGGGCGCATCGCCGTCCGGGCCGAACACCCGGGGGAAGTGCGCCGCCTGGATCCGGCCCAGCATCAGATTGGCGTCGGTCACGGTCAGCGGCCCGCCGTTGCGGTAGCAGGTCGGCCCGGGGTCGGCCCCCGCGGAGTCGGGGCCGACCCGGTAGCGGCTGCCGTCGAAGTGGAGCACCGACCCGCCGCCCGCCGCGACGGTGTGGATCGCCAGCATCGGTGCCCGCAGGCGCACCCCGGCGACCTGTGCCGAGAAGACGCGTTCGTAGGCGCCGGCGTAGTGGGACACGTCGGTCGAGGTACCGCCCATGTCGAACCCGATGACCCGGCGGTGGCCGGCGAGTTCCGAGAGCCGCGCCATGCCGACGATGCCCCCGGCGGGCCCGGAGAGCACCGCGTCCTTGCCCCGGAACCGGTCCGCCTCGGTGAGGCCGCCGTTCGACTGCATGAACATCAGCCGCGCCCCGTGCAGGTCGGCGGCCACGCCCTCGACGTACCGGCGCAGCACCGGGGACAGGTAGGCGTCCACGACGGTGGTGTCGCCCCGGGGGACGACCTTCATCAGCGGACTGACCTCGCTCGACAGCGAGACCTGCGCGAACCCGGCGGCCCGGGCCGCTGCGCCGATCACCCGCTCGTGCTCCGGGTGGAGGTGGCTGTGCAGGCAGACCACGGCAGCGGCCGAGACCCCGTCGCGGCGCGCCGCCGCGAACGCGTCCGCGAGGCCGTCGACGTCGGGCGGCCGGAGGACGGTGCCGTCCGCGGTGATCCGCTCGTCGGCCTCGATCACCCGCTCGTACAGGGGGTCGGGCAGCCGGATCTCCCGGGCGAAGATGTCGGGCCGGTTCTGGTACCCGATCCGCAGCGCGTCGCCGAAGCCGCGGGTGATCACCAGGGCGGTCGGCTCGCCGGTGCGCTCCAGGAGGGCGTTGGTCGCGACCGTGGTGCCCATCCGCACGGAGTCGATGCCCGCCCCGGCGAGCGGGGCCCCCGGCGGGAGCCCGAGGAGGTGCCGGATGCCGGCGAGGGCCGGGTCCCCGCGGCGGTGCGGATCCTGGGACAGCAGCTTGTGCACCACGATGCGGCCGTCCGGGCGGCGTGCGACGACATCGGTGAACGTCCCGCCGCGGTCCACCCAGAACTGCCATCCGCCGTCCGCCACCAGCGCCTCCTGTTCGAGCAGGGTCCGCCGCAGCGCCGTCCCCACGAGTGTCCGGCCGGGCCATCCGGGCCGCAATCACACCGGGCCGAGGGAAGGGGCGCGTCTCACGGCGGCCCGGAGAAGAGCGCCGTGTGCCGGGCCGCCGACACGGCATGGGCCGCGCAGCGGTCGAAGGAGCCGCTCAGCAGCACGGCGTCGACCATGTCCAGCCGGGCGGGCCCGGACCCGTCGGCGAGCAGCCGGTCGTAGAGCAGCCGCTGCCGCTGGGCCATCTCGTTGAGGCCGTCGTGGAGGTCCGCGGACGCCGCCGGTCGCGGATCCGCCAGGAGGTCGCCGGCTGCGGCGACCATCGACACGGCGAGTCCGGCCATCCCGGCCAGCGGAGTCCGCAGGCGCTCCGGGAGCGGGTCGCGCCCGCGCCGGACCCAGGCGATGTCTCCCACCCCGCGGGCCAGCTCCGCCAGCCGCTGCACGTCGGAGGCGACGTGGACCTCGGCCACCACGGTCCTGGGTCCGACGGGCACCCGTGCCGCGTCGAGCAGCGCCGCCGCCTCGGCCTCGACCTCCTCGTACAGCGGGCCGAGCGCCCGCCCCGCGGCGTCCAGCTCCTGCTCGACCGGAGCGCCGGGAGCGGCCAGTGCGGCGCGGGCCGCCCGTTCCAGGGCCGCACCGGACAGCCTGACCAGCCGCGCGAGGTGGGCGTTGTGCTGCGAAGGGCTCTGCGACATGGCCTGCTCCCGTTCCGGCGGTCGGCTCCCCCTCCATGGAAACGCGGGTATCCGTGGCGCGCTCCCCTCGCCGCCGCTCGGGCCGCCGCGGGTGACCATCGCCCGGCCGGGTGTGGGCCGGTCGGACCATGCCCGGCGCGGCGGTCCGGCGGACGATGGGAGGAGCCGACCCGGCGATCGTGTGGGAGGCGGACGCGATGAGCGCACCAGCAGGGCGGAACCCGATGCAGCGGACGTCCGACCGCGTCCAGCGCCGGCTCGCCCGGCTGCTGCTGGTCTGCGTCCTCGTCGGCGTCCCGGCCGCCGCCGTGACCACCGGCGTGTCGAGCTACCGGGCGCAGCTGCACGCCGTCCAGGTGCAACACGTCACCCGGCACGCCGTCACCGCCCGGCTGACCGAGGACGTCCCGGGCGTCGCCCCGCCGGGCCGGACCGCCGTCCCGGGTACGGTCGCCTGGACCGCCGCGGACGGCAGCCGCCACTCGGTACGGATCGCCGTGCTGCCGGGCACCCGGGCGGGCACCCCCGTCCGGCTGTGGCTCGACGCGCAGGGCTCGGTCGTCCCCGCTCCGGCCACCCCGGGCCGGGCGCTGACCACCGCCGTGACCGTGGCCACTGCCGCGGGAACGGCCGGCGCGGCCCTGTGCCTGGTGGTGTGGAAGGGCTCGGTACGGTTCCTCGACCACCGCCGCTACGCCCAGTGGGACGCGGAGTGGGCGCGGATCGAGCCCCGCTGGACCCAGCGGTCGTCCGGCTGACCGCCGTCGGACCGCCGAGCGCGCCCGGCCCGGCGCCGGGTCCCCCGGGCGCCCAGTGTCTCGGCCCCGCCGGGGTCGGGCCCGATCCGCGCGGAGCGTCACGACGCCATCGGCGCCGCGGTACGGAGCTGCGGGCCACCGGGGAGCGTCGACAGGTCGAGGATCTCCCGGACGGGTCGGCGCGGGGTCGGGGCCCCGGGCGGGCCGTAGCCGAGCCGCAGGACGAGTTGGACGTGGCCGGGACTGTCCGCCGGGTCGCGCAGCATCAGCCGGGTGTCGGGGAACTCGACGGCCTGGTGCAGGACGTTGGCCCGGACGCCGCGGACGGTGGCGAGCAGCCAGAGGTGCTCCAGCGCCTGGCCGGCCCGCAGCCAGTCGACCGGACCGTCGCCGGGGGTGGTGAGGGTGCAGAGCTGCGGCAGCGCCTCGAACCGCTCCGGCGGCAGCGGACCCGAGTCGCCGGCGAAGTCCCGCATCGGCACCCGGTCGTCACGGTCCATCGGGCCGAGCGCCGAGGCCGGGATCCCCTCGTCGGCCGGCGCGTCCGTGCGGATCCAGGACCGGTGCTCGGCGCGGCGCGCCGGGTCCGCGGCGATCCGCCGCTCGGCCTGCGCGGTGAGCGTCAGCACGCTGCGTACACCGGCCTCCTCCAGCGAGGTGAGGACGGCGCCCTCGGCGGCGGCCGCGGCGATCAGCTCCTCGATCACGGCCTCCGGCACGTCGCGGTTGGCGAACGGCCGGCGGCCCGAGTGGCGGTGCGGGATCGCGGCGCTCAGGTCGGGGTCGAGGGCGGGCCCGGGTGCGGAGAGGTCGAGGACGGCCATCAGGTCGGGCTCGGCGGGCTCCGGCAGCAGCCGGACGTCGGCGGCGCGCCCGAGGCGGCCCGCCGCCACGCGCAGGTTGAGGACGGCCGCGCCGACCGACACCGTGCGGGCCCGGCCCTCGGGGTCCGCGAGCGGCACGGCCCGGGCGGGGTCGGCGTACACCTGGAGGCCGCGGGCGTCCGGGGTGGGCCTGAACCGCCAGGGCTGGCTGTTGTGCAGCGAGGGCGCCGCCCCCGCGGCGGCGGCGAGGCCTTCGAACTCGGCCGCGGTGATCGGCTGGTCGAACATGGCGGGTTCCTCCTCGCGCCGGGTGGGAGCGGCCGCGGGAGGGGCCGCGGCGGTGGCGGCCGCCGCGGCCCAGGTCTGCGGCCTGTCTCCAGCCTGGTCGCGGGACGGGCCCGGGCCGAGGGGCGCCGGTCCCGGGAGCCGGGGCCGACCCGCTCCATCGGGCGCGGGCACACCGGCCGGTCCGCCCGGGACTTCCGGCCCCGGTCAGAGGGACTTCACCGGCGGTGCCGCCGCCGGACCCGCCGGGTCGCCGCCGCCCTGGTCCAGGCGGAAGGGCGGGTAGTCGTCGGTCATCAGCGCCGCGTACGCGGTGACCCGCAGTACCCAGCGGTCCAGGCCGATGACCAGGTCGAAGAGACCGGCCGGGTAGCGGGTGGTGACCAGCAGCGCCACACCGGCGAACAGGACCAGCAGGCCGATCAGCCCGCCGCCGCCGTCCCGGCCGACGCCGCCGAGGAACACGCCGAGCACGGCGTAGTGCGGCAGCGCCAGCAGCCACCACTTGACCAGCACCAGCCCGCGGGAGAGCTGCCCGGGGTAGGGGATGTCCAGGCGGGCCGGGTAATCGGGCTCCGCGCCGAGGCTGAACGGCGGGTAGCGGTCGGTGCCGAGGCCTCCGTAGGCGTAGTAGGAGACCCGCCAGGTCCAGCGCAGCACGCCCAGGTTGAAGTCGAAGATCCCGCGCGGGTAGCGGCCGGTGAAGAGGATCGCGAAGAAGGCCACGACGGTGAGCAGCACGAAGGCGATCCACAGGAAGCACAGCACGATCCAGTGCGGTAGCGCCAGGAGCCACTTGACCAGCCAGAGCCAGCGCGACAGCGGGCGGTCCAGCGTGGCGTCCAGCCGTACGGGCGCGGAAGCCGTGGTGGTCACGGCGATCACCTCCGGGGCGACGGGTCCCGCGGCCGGGGAGCCGCCGGCCGGGCGGTTCGCACACCTGCGGGACACCTCAACCCTCCGCGGGCCGCCGCCGGCCGCGCGAGGGCCGCCGGGCCCCGCCGTGGCGGCCGGTCGGCCCCGGGGTCCCCGTCCGCCGTCGGGCGCGCGGGCGGGACGGGTCCCGTCCGGGCGCGGCGCCCGGCAGGACCGTTCGGCCCCGTCGGCACGGACGGCCGACCCTGGCCGGTCCGGACGGCCCCGCGCACCGTGGAGATGGGGGTCCTCCCGGCCGGCCGGTCCGGCCGACGGGCGCAGGAAGGGTGAGAGCGATGCTGCACCGCACCGTGGAAGACGTGATGACCAGGGACGTGGTCACGGTACGGCCCGACACCCCGTTCAAGGAGATCGTCGCCGTCCTGCGCAGCACCGGCGTCGCCGGCGTCCCGGTGACCGACGGGGACGGCAGGCCGGTCGGGGTGGTGTCGGAGGCTGACCTGGTCCGCACCGAGGCGGGCAAGCCGACCGGTCGTCACGACCTCTCGCGGCACACCGGGCCGGCGGACGGGAACGCGCCGGCCGCGGAGACCGCGGGCGGGCTGATGTCGGCCCCGGCGGTCACCGCCAGGCCGCAGTGGAGCATCGTCAGGGCCGCCCGGCTCATGGCGCAGCGCGGTCTGAAGCGCCTCCCGGTGGTCGACGACAGCGGTCGGCTGGCCGGTGTGGTGAGCCGGATCGACCTGCTGAGCCCGTTCCTGCGGAGCGACGCCGAGATCGCCGCGGAGATCGAGGGGGACGTCCTCGGCGAGGCCCTGTGGCTGGCGCCGGGCAGCGTGGCGGTCACCGTGGACGACGGCGTGGTCCGGCTCCGCGGAACGGTGCGGCAGCGGAGCCTGGTGCCGGTCGTCGAGCGGCTCTGCGCCTCCGTGGACGGTGTCGTGGCCGTCCACCAGGAGCTGGCCTTCGAGGTCGACGACAGCCCGTCCCCGACCTCGGCGTTCACCTCGCAGTGACGCGTTGCAGTGATGCGTGACGCGTTGCAGTGACGCGTTGCAGTGACGTGTCGACGCACGGACGCGCTCCGTGCGCGATGGCACGCCGCCGCCGGTGACCGGCCGTCACGGGGTGCGGATCAGACGGCCGGTCACGGTGGCGGGGACGATCCTGATCCAGAGGTTCCGGTCCCCGCCCGCCCACGGGCGGCTCGGGACGAGGGCGGCCAGGCGCCGGTCCTCCTCCCCGTCCGTCACCTGCCGGGCGGTACCGGTGAGCAGCACGCTCCACCCGTTGCGGTGGCGGCTGTCCAGCCGGTCGGCCTCGAAGGAGACCGCGGTGCCGGTCGGCGCGGCGGCGGCCCCGGCCGTGGCGGTCCGGTACACGACCGTGCCGCCGTCCACCGCGTAGTTGACCGGGTAGACGCCCGGTGCCGCGGCCTCGGCCAGGGCCACCCGGCCGATGCCGTGGGTGTCGAGCCGGTCCCAGCACTCGGCCTCGGTGAGGCGTACCAGTACCGGGTGGGCCACGGCGGGCTCCGGCGAGGGCGGTCCGGCCGGATCGTCGCCCGCGAGTTCCCGGTAGGTCATGCCGAGGACGGCGGCCAGCCGGAGCAGCGCGTCGGGGTCGAAGGCGGTGTCGGTCCGCAGCAGGTGGCCGAGGTAGCGGGGCGACATGCCGGCCCGGCGGGCCAGTTCCGCCTCGGTGAGGTCGAGCTGCGTCCGCCGCGCGGCGATCCGGCGGAGGAGCTCCGCGGTGTCCCACCGGTCGTCGACCGGGGGGAGGCGGCGCCGGCGCGTGTCCATGGCGGTGGCTCCTCGGGTGCGGGGGTCAGGTGCGGAAGAGGGCGACCTTGAGCGCACCGCTGGCCGCGGCCTCGGAGAAGACGTCGTAGGCGTCCTGCATCTCGTCGAGGCCGAACCGGTGCGTGATCAGGCCTCCCACGTCGAGCGATCCCGCGGCGAGCATGCGCAGCAGGAGCGGTGTGGTGCTGGTGTCGACCAGGCCGGTGGTGATGGTCAGGTTCCTGATCCACAGGTCCTCGAGGTGCAGGACGGCGGGCCGGCCGTGCACGCCGACGTTGGCGACGCGGCCGCCGGGCCGGACGATCCGGGTGCAGCGTTCGAAGGTCTCGGGGATGCCGACCGCCTCGACGGCCACGTCGACGCCGCGGCCGTCCGGGGTCAGCCGGCGGATCTCGTCGTCGGTCGCGGCCGCGTCGAGCACGTCGGTGGCACCGGCCTGCTCGGCGGCGTCGAGGCGGTTGCGGTCGGTGTCGACGGCGATGATCCGCCCGGGGCTGTAGAGACGGGCGGTCAGGACGGCGGCCAGCCCGATCGGCCCGGCTCCCAGCACGGCGACGGTGTCGCCCGGTGCCACCCGGCCGTTGCGGACGCCGACCTCGTAGGCGGTCGGCAGGATGTCGGCCAGCAGCAAGGCCCGGTCGTCGCTCACCGTGGCCGGCAGCCGGTGCAGGGAGTTGTCGGCGAACGGGGTGCGGACGAACTCCGCCTGGGTGCCGTCGACCAGGTGGCCGAGGATCCAGCCGCCCCCGCCGGTGCACTGCCCGTACGCCGCGGCGCGGCAGTCGGCGCAGCGGCCGCAGGCGGAGATGCAGGACACCAGGACCCGGTCGCCGGCGGTGACCGTCCGGACGGCCGAACCGGTCTGCACCACCGTTCCGACGGCCTCGTGCCCCAGGATCCGCCCCTCGGTGACCTCCGGTACGTCGCCCTTGAGGATGTGCAGGTCGGTGCCGCAGATGGTGACGGCGTCCACCCGGACGACGGCGTCCTCCGGCTCCCGGATCACGGGATCGGGGACATCGCCCCAGGTGCGCCGCCCTGGTCCGTGGTAGGTCAGGGCCCTCATCGTCCTCACTCCCCGGTGCGTCGGCGGCGCGGCCGCACGGTCCGCACGGCCCCGCACCTCCAGCCTGCGCCGCGCGTGGGGGCCGGGGACATGGGCCGGTCGGGCCCCCGTCCGGGCCGGTCGGGCCGCCCCCGTGCGCCGCGGCGCGCCTCGGCGCTGCCGACTACGCTGAGGACCGGTGGGCGGGCCGTCGAGCCGCGGAGGGTGCAGCGTGAGCGGTGCATCGGAGGACAGCCCCGTCCCCCTCCCCCAGCTCCGGCTCGACGAGCTGCTGGACGAGCTGCAGGCGCGACTCGATGCGGCGCGCGCGACCCGGGACCGGGTGCACAGCCTGCTGGAGGCGGTGCTCTCCGTCGGCCGGGAGCTGGAGCTGACGCAGGTGCTGCGGCACATCGTCGAGGCCGCGGTGGCCCTGGTGGACGCCCGGTACGGGGCGCTCGGGGTGATCGGCGAGGACCGGCGTCTGACCCAGTTCATCCCGGTCGGCCTCACCGAGGAGGAGATCCACCGGATCGGCCCGTTGCCCTCCGGGCACGGCCTGCTCGGCGAACTGATCCGGCGGCCGGAGGTCCTGCGGCTGCCGGAACTGGCCGAACACCCGGCGTCGTACGGGTTCCCGCCGAACCACCCGCCGATGCACGGCTTCCTCGGGGTCCCGATCCGGGTGCGCGACAAGGTGTTCGGCAACCTGTACCTGACCGAGAAGCGCGGCGGCCGGGACTTCGACCAGGAGGACGAGTCGCTGCTGGTGACGCTCGCCGCGGCGGCGGGCGTGGCGATCGACAACGCCCGCCTGTACGCGCAGACCCGGCTGCGTGCACAGTGGATGGCGGCGAGTGCCGAGATCACCGGCAGCCTGCTGTCCGGCAGCGACGAGATCGAGGTGCTCGATCTGCTGGTGTCGCGGGCCGGCGATATCGCCGGCGCGGACCTGGTGGTGGTCGCGCTGCCCGTGGAGGACGGCCGGGAGCTGGAGGTGCAGCGGGCGGTGGGTCTGGACGCCGACGACCACGCCGGGCTCATCCTGCCGCTCAAGGGCACGTTCATGGGCACGGCGGCGCTCGGTGGCGGCCTGGTCGTCAGCGCGGACGTGCAGACGGACGCGCGGATCACCGTCGGGCCGCCGCGGTGGCGCGGCCTGGGACCGGCCGTGGCCGTCCCGATCGGCACCCCCGAAGGAGGGATCCGCGGCGTGCTGATGCTCGCACGGGCCGCCGGCAAGCCCCTGTTCGACGCGGACGAGTCGGCCCCCCTGGAGGGCTTCGCCGGCCAGGCCGCCGTGGCGATGGAGCTGGCAGAACGGCGGCGCGACGCCGAAAAGATGACCCTGCTCCGGGAACGCGACCGGATCGCCCGCGACCTGCACGACCTCGCGATCCAGCGGCTGTTCGCCACCGGGATGACGCTGCAGGGCGCGACCCGGTTCATCGACCACCCGGAGGCGTCCAGGCGGGTCCTGCAGGCGATCGACGACCTGGACGAGACCGCCCGGACCATCCGGGCCAGCATCTTCGGCCTCCGCAGCCGGACGGAGGGTCCGCAGCGCACCGGGCTGCGGTCGCGGGCGGTCGACGCCGTGGACGAGTCCGCCGGCCTGTTCGGCTTCGCGCCGGCGCTGCGGATGAGCGGCCTGCTGGATGTCCGGGTGCCCGCGGACATCGCGGAGGACGCCGTCGCCGTCCTCCGCGAGGGGCTGTCCAACGCGGCCCGGCACGCCCGCGCCACCGAGGTCGAGGTGTCGATCGATGCCGGCGAGGACCTGGTGGTGGCCTTGACGGACAACGGCGTCGGCCTGCCGGCGAACGGGCGCCGCAGCGGGCTGGCCAATCTTGCTGCGCGTGCCGACGCGCACGGCGGCAGCTTCAGCGCCGAGGCCCGCGAGAGCGGCGGGACGCGCCTGGTCTGGCGGGTCCCGCTCGGCCGCTGAACGCGGCGTCGGCGCGGGTCAGCCGGGCGGTCGCCCGGGTCCGTCGGCGGGAGCGGCCCGCACGGACAGGACGGAGGTGCGCAGCCGCTGCTCGGACCCCACCTTGGCGAGCACCCGGGCGACGTGCCCCTTCACCGTCAGATCGGCCAGGCAGAGCGCGGCACCGATCTGCCGGTCGGTCAGGCCCTCGCCGATCAGCACCAGGACCTCCCGCTCCCGCACCGTCAGCCGCTCCAGGGCCGGCCGCGTCGGGGCCCCGTCGCGGCGGAGCGCGTTCTCCGTGACGGTGCGCCTGGTCACGGCGTCCAGCATGGGCCGCCCCGCGGCAACCGTGCGGACGGCGTACACCAGGTGCGCGCTCTTGATCTGCTTGACCAGGTAGCCGGCGGCCCCTGCCAGGACCGCGTCCAGGAGGGCGTCGTCGTCGTCGAGCGAGGTCAGGATCAGGCAGGCCGGCCCGTCGGCGCGGTCGCGGAGCTCCCGGCAGACGCTGACGCCGTCGCCGTCGCGCAGCCGCACCTCCAGGACGGCGACGTCGGGGCGGAGGTCCGGCACCTCGGCGACGGCCCGGGCGCCGGTGCCGGCCTCGCCCACGACCTCGATGTCCGGCTCCGCCTCCAGCAGGTCCCGGACCCCCTGCCGGACGACGTCGTGGTCGTCGAGCAGGTACACCCGGACGGGCGGCGGGCTGTTGCCGGGCTCGGTACTGGTCATCGCAGGGCTCCTCCGCGGTGGGCGAGGAATGCTCCGATTCTGTGCGGGCGGGCCGCGGCCGGCACAGGGGCCTTCAGCCCCTCGGGGTGCACCGGTCGGCCCTGCGGACCGGGCCCGGTCGCCCGGCCCGGGCCGCCGCCGGGGCAAGCGGTCGGCCGGCCGGCGCCGTCAGGCGCCGGCGCGGTAGGCCTTCGGGTGCTCCAGGCGGACGTCCGTGTCGTCCTCGGTCCAGTCCAGGGTGTGGTGGAGGGCGACCACTCCGTCGACCGAGCGGCAGAGCTGCTCGACGATCGGGATCATGCTGCGGCGCGGCACCCGGCCGGTCAGCGTCACCACGCCCTCGTCCACCGCGACCTCGACCCGGTCGGACGGCAGCCAGAGCGTCGCGCCGAGCACGTCGTGGATGATCTCCTCGCGGATGGCGGCGTCGTGGCGCAGGAAGATCTGGAGCAGGTCGCGGCGGCTGACCACCCCGACCAGGCGTCCGGCCTCGTCGACCACGGCGAGCCGCTTCACCCGGTGGCGGTCCATCGCCCGGGCCGCCTCGGGGATCGACCACGAGGGCCGCGCGGTGACGGCCGGGCTGGTCATCAGCCCGCCGGCGGTCTCGGCCTCGGCCCGGGCCCGGTCGTGCGCGCCGAGCCAGCGGCCCGGTGACCGCCCCTCGGGGTCGGCCAGCACGGCCTCCTTGCGGATCAGGTCGGCCTCGGAGACCACGCCGATCGGCCGGTCCTGGTCGTCGACCACGGGGATGGCGGTGACGTCGTTGCGGTGGAACAGCGCCACGATCTCCTTGAACGGGGTGTCCGGCCGGGCCGACACGACCTCGCGGGTCATCACCTCGTGCACACGGCGGTGCTGCATGGTCCTCACTCCTCCCGGCCGGCTGCTGTCGATCCCACTGTCACGCCGGGGCCGGCCGCCGGGGAGGGCCGTTCGGTCCCGGTGTCGGGGGCCGACGCGGCCCCGGCCGGCCGGGGTTCACGGCGCGTCCGTGCCGGGCCACCGGCGCAGCTGCCGCAGGTGCGGGTCGAAGGCCGTCCGCGGTTCCAGCCGGACGCGCGCGTCGACGGCGGTCCGGCCGCCCCTGCCCGCGATGAGCGGGTTGAGCTCGGCCTCGGCCAGCTGCGGCAGGTCGAGGGCCAGCCGGGAGAGGCCGGCGAGGACCTGGTGCAGGGCGCCCCGGTCGACCGGCGGGTCGCCGGCCGCCCCGCGGAGCAGCGGTGCGGCGCGGAGTTCGGCGGGGAGGTAGTCGTGGTCGAGCTCGGTCAACGGGGCGAGCCGCGCGCAGCGGTCGTCCAGGGCCTCGGTGGCGGTGCCGCCGAGGCCGAGTACGACGAGCGGCCCGAAGACCTCGTCCTGGACGACGCCGGCGAGCAGTTCGAGGCCGGGCGCGGCCATCGGCTGGACCACCGCGCCGGCCATCCGGTCGCCGAGCCGGCCGCGCAGGTCGTGCAGGGCGTCCCGGACGTCGTCGTCGGTCCGCAGGCCCGTCCGGACGGCGCCGGCCGCGCTCTTGTGGACCTGGTCGGGCCAGTAGGCCTTGAGGACGACCTGCCCGTCGTGGCCCGTGCCGCAGAGGGTCCGGGCGGCGGCGAGGATGCCGGGCTCGTCGCGCTCCCAGAGCGTCGTGGTGAGCGGCAGTCCGTAGCAGCCGAGGAGGTCGGCGGTGCGGGCCGGGTCGAGCCAGCCGCCGTCGGGCCGCTCGGCCAGGAAGGCGTCGACGAGGCCGCGGGCCGTCCCGGTGTCGGCGGTGGCGGGGACGGCCACGGGCGTGTCGGGCCGGGCGAGGTGGCGGGCCCGGTCGACGGCGTGGGCGAGGGCGTGCGCGGCGGCGGCGGGGTCGGCGTAGGAGGGCAGCAGCCCGTGGTGGGCGGCCAGGTGGCGCACCGGTGTCTCCTGGTCGAGCAGGACGGCGGCGATCGGCACGCGGCGGTGCGCGGGCCCGTCGACGAGGGCCTGCAGCGGGGCCCGGTCCGGGCGGTCGACCAGGGCCGTCGGGACGAGACAGACGAGCAGCGCGTCCACGGCCGGGTGGTCGGCCAGCAGGTCGATGCAGGCGCGCAGTTCTGCCGGTGTGGCGGCGGCGGTGGTGTCGACCGGGTTGGCGGTGGCCGCCGCCGCGGGGAGCACCTCCCGCAGGGCCCGGGCGAGGTCGTCGGGCAGGGCCGGGACGTGCAGCCCGGCCTCCGTGCAGGCGTCGGCGGCGAGGATGCCGATCCCGCCCGCGTTGGACACGACCGCCACCGACCCGCGGGCGCCCGGCAGCGGCTGGGCGCGCAGCAGGGCGGCGGTGTCGACGAGTTCGGCGATGCTGCGGGTCGCGGTGATGCCGGCCTGCCGGAACAGGGCCTGCCGGGTGACGGTCGGGGTGGCGGCCGCGGCGGTGTGCGAGGCGGCGCCGCGGCGTCCGGCCGCCGAACGGCCCGCGTCGACGGTCAGGACCGGGATCGTCCGGGTCACCCGGCGGGCGGTGCGGGCGAAGGCGCGCGGGTTGCCGAACGATTCGAGGTGGAGCAGGACGAGGTCGGTGCGCCCGTCGGCCTCCCACCACTGGAGGAGGTCGTTGCCGCTGACGTCGTACTTGTCGCCGAGGGACACGAACGCCGACACGCCGGTGCCGAGCCAGGCGAGGCGTTCCATGAGGGCGATGCCGACGCCGCCGGACTGGACGGCCACCGCGGCCGTCCCGGGCAGCGGATGCGCCCCGCCGAACTCGGCGTCCAGCCGGACGGCCGGGTCGGTGTGGGCGATGCCGAGGCTGTTCGGGCCGACCATCCGCATGCTGTGCCGTCGGCAGGCGTGCAGGAGCCGGCGGCCCTGGTCGGCGGTCAGGCCGGAGGTGAGCACCACCAGGGCCCGTACGCCGGCCAGTCCGCACTCCTCGGCGGCGCCGGGGACGGCGGCGGGCGGGACGGCGAGGACGGCCAGGTCGGGCACGCCGGGCAGGGCCGCGACCGAGGCGTGGGCGGGCTCCCCGGCGACGGTTGCGGCGTGCGGGTTGACGGCCCAGACCGGCCCGGTGAAGCCGTTCTGCCTGATCTTGCGGAGCACTGCCTGCCCGACCGAGCCGGGCCGGCGGGAGGCCCCGACCACCGCGACGGCGCGCGGGCGCAGCAGCGCGGCGAGGCTGGCGATGCCGGCGGCGCGGCCCCGGGTCTCGACGGCGTCCCGGTAGTGCGGGTCGTTCTCGTCGAGCGGCACCCGGACGAGGACCTCGCCCTGCCGGAACCTGCGGTGCACGGGCAGGCCGAGATCGGTGAGGACCTGGTGGACGGCCCGGTTCTCGGCCAGGGTGTCGGCGACCAGCGCGGCGATGCCCCGGTCGCGGGCGGCGTGCGCGAGGTGCTCGATGAGGAGGGTGGCGACGCCTCGGTGCTGCCAGGCGTCGGCAACGGCGAGGGCGAGTTCCGCGTCCCCGGCGGCCGGGTCGACGAGCTCGCAGTCGGCCTCGCCGACCAGTTCGCCGTCGACCCAGGCGCCGAGTCCGATCAGATCGGGGCGGGGCGGGGCGCAGAGCCGGTCGGCGGCCAGGGCGGGCGCCCGTCGGCTGGCACCGAAGAAGCGCAGTCGGAGGCTGTCGGCGGACAGGTGGGTGGTGTACAGGCCGAAGACCGCGTCGCGGTCCGCCGGGCCGAGCCGGCGGATGGCCGCGGTGGTCCCGTCGGCCAGCAGGGCCTCGACCGTGGTGGGGCGTTCCGTGGCCGGCATCGTCTGCTCCTCGCGGCGTGGGTGGGCTCACTCCCACCATCGGCCGGAGCCCGGCGGCGGGCCAGGGCCGGTCGGCCCTGCCGCGGGCACCGGGTCCGGCCGACCATGGACAGTGGAAGCGTGTGCCGGGCCGCGGCACGCGGCGGACGGGAGGCGTCACCGGTGACGAGGACCCCCGGGACGGCGGACGGGCCGGACGGCGGCTCCGGGCCGCCCGCGGCCGGCCCCCGCGGGGCGGGCCCGACCGGTGCCGCGGCGGCACCGGCGGACCGTGCCCGTGCCGACCGGCGCGGCAGCGGCCACCGGGACGACGCCTGGACGCTCCGCTACCGCGGCTTCGACGCGGCCGAGGAGGGCCTGCGCGAGGTGCTCTGCGCGGTCGGGAACGGGTACCTGGTGAGCCGGGCCGCGGCGCCGGAGTCGCGGGCCGACGGCGTGCACTACCCGGGCACCTACCTGGCCGGCGTCTACGACCGGGCCGTGTCGGCGGTGCCCGGCGGCACCGTGGAGAACGAGGACCTGGTCAACTGCCCCAACTGGCTCCCGCTCACCTTCCGTGCGGAGGGCGGCGCGTGGTGGCACGGCCCGGCCGAGGACGAGGAGCTCGTGCTCGACCTGCGGCGCGGCGTGCTGACCCGGCGCGGGACGGCCGTCGACCCGGACGGCCGCCGCACCGGGATCGTCCAGCGCCGGCTCGCCAGCCAGGACCAGCCGCACCTGCTGGCCCTGGAGACCACCCTGACACCCGAGAACTGGGACGGCCGCCTGGAGGTCCGCTCCGCGCTGGACGGGACGGTGGCCAACACCGGCGTCGCCCGCTACCGGCACCTGGCCGCCCGCCACCTCCTCCCGGTCGGGCAGGGAGCCGACGCCGACGGCATCCTGTGGCTCGTGGTCCGCTGCGCCGGGTCGCCGCTGCACATCGCGATGGCCGCCCGGACCAGGCTGCGCGGCCGCGACGGCCCGCTCGCCGCCGACCGCCGCGAGGACCTCGGCGACGGCCGGCCCGAGCAGGTCCTCGCGGTGGACGCAGCCCGGGGCGTGCCCGTCACCGTCGAGAAGACCGTCGCCGTGCACACCGGCCGCGACCGGGCGATCGGCGACCCGCTGACCGCCTCGCGCCGGCTGGCTCGCCGGGCGGGATCGTTCGACGCCCTCGCCCACCGGCACGCGGCGCGCTGGGCCGCGCTCTGGCGGCGGATGCGGATCGAGGCCGACTTCGGGGGCGCCGCGGCGGTGAACCTCGACCTGTTCCACCTCCTGCAGACCTACTCCGAGCACTCCGCCGACCTCGACGTCGGCGTCCCGGCCCGCGGACTGCACGGCGAGGCCTACCGCGGCCACGTCTTCTGGGACGAGCTCTTCGTGCTGCACCTGCTGAACCTGCGCTTCCCCGAGCTGGCCCGCGCCGTCCTCGGCTACCGCCACCGCCGACTGGACGCGGCCCGGCACGCGGCCCGGCAGGCCGGGCTCCGCGGCGCGATGTACCCGTGGCAGAGCGCGAGCGACGGCCGCGAGGAGTCCCAGCAGCGGCATCTCAACCCGCTGTCCGGCCGTTGGCTGCCCGACCACAGCCACCTCCAGAGGCACGTCGGCTCGGCGGTCGCCTACAACGTCTGGCAGCACTACCAGGCCACCGGGGACGTGGAGTTCCTCGCCTCGACGGGGGCGGAGATGCTGCTGGAGATCGCCCGGTTCTGGGCGTCGCTGGCCCGCTGGGACCCGGCCCGGGAGCGGTACTCGATCCGCGGCGTCGTCGGTCCCGACGAGTACCACGACGCCTACCCCTGGTCCGACCGGCCCGGCCTCGACGACAACGCCTACACCAACGTCCTCGCCTCCTGGGTGCTGGCCCGCGCGCTGGACACCCTGGACCTGCTGCCGCCGCCCCGCCGGGACGAACTCGCCGACCGCCTGGCCCTGGACGCCGCCGAGACGGACGCCTGGCAGGAGATCGGCCGGCGGCTGCACGTCCCGTTCCACGACGGGGTGATCTCCCAGTTCGAGGGCTACGAGCGCCTCGCCGAACTCGACTGGGACCGGTACCGCGCCCGCCACCGCGACCTGCGCCGCCTCGACCGGATCCTGGAGGCCGAGGGCGACACCGTCAACCGGTACCGGGCGTCCAAGCAGGCGGACGTCCTGATGCTGCTCTACCTGTTCTCCGCCCGCGAGGTGCGGGACCTGCTGCGCCGCCTGGGCTACCCGGCCGGCCACGACCTGCTGCACCGCACCGTGGACCACTACCTGCGGCGCACCGTGCACGGATCGACGCTCAGCTCGGTGGTGCACGCCTGGGTGCTGACCCGCACCGACCGCCGCGCCTCCTGGCGGTTCTTCCGGGACGCGCTCGACGGCGACCTGCACGACGTCCAGGGCGGCACCACGCCCGAGGGCATCCACCTCGGCGCGATGGCCGGCGCGGTCGACCTCCTGCAGCGGTGCTACACCGGGCTGGAGATCCGCGAGGACGCGCTCTGGCTCGAGCCGCGGCTGCCGTCCGCACTCGGCAGACTGGAACTGGACCTCCGCTACCGGGGGCACTGGGGCGTGGTCGTCTCGGTCGACCGGCGGTCGGTCTCGGTCGGCCTTCAGGAGAGCCGCCAGGACCCGATCGCCGTCCGCTTCCGGGGCACGACGACCACCGTCCGGCCCGGCGAGACCCGGTACTTCTCGCTGTGAGCCGCGCCGGGCGGCCGCGGATCACACCCGGGTTCCGGCCCGCAGGCTCCGGCGGAGGCTGCCGAGGTCCTGCGCCCGCTCCTGCCGGACGTACGCCGCGGCGCCGGCGCTGCCCCGCCAGCGTTCGTCGAGGGCCGGCACGGGGCCGCGTCCGGTGCGGTGCACGGCATCGTGATCACGCAGGCGCTCGGCGCTCTCGTCCGCGAGTTCGCGTACCTCCTGACGGTGCGCAGGGTCGACCTGGCGGTCCTCCACCCACCGGCGCAGGCGCTGCAGCGCCACGGCCCGGCGCAGCTGCTCGGCGCGCAGGTCGGGTCGGGGGCCGGCGTGCGGGGCGGGGCCGGGGGCGGTGAAGGCGAGGTAGTCGACCCCGCCGAGCTCCGTGACGAGGTCCAGCGCCGTGGGGTTCATGGCATCTCCCGTGTGTTCGGTGGTTCCGAGGGCACCGCCACTGTGAACCCGGTCACACGAGAAACACTCGGGAGGCCGCGCCGGCTCCGGCCACCGTCCGTCCGACGCGCGAACCGCACGTGACCTGGACATATCAACCAAAGCCAATTAGGTCGCACATCTCCTGCCATTATCGGCAAACAAGGGGAAAATATTCCCACAAACCATCGTTGCGGCCCGACCCGGAACTCGGCATTCCGGCTCGTGGGTCGCCGACGGAAAGTCGTGCACATCCCTTGCCCCCACTGGTTGGCACAGGTAGCGTCCATGCCAGTCGACACCTGAGGGGAGGTTAGACATGCAGGAAACCACCGCGTCCGCGCAGGACGTCCAGGAGGCCCTGGAGGTCGAGGAGCTCGAGTTCGACCAGGAGCTTCTGAGCGACTACCTGGCAATCTCGCACCGCTGCTGAAATCGCCGGTATGCTCCGGTGCGCCTTGCCGGGGCATACCGGTTCCACTCCTGCTGGGACGGACGGACTCTATGCATTCCGGTGCAATCGTGGCGCTCGACTCGGCACCGCTGAGCAGCGACAGGCACTGGCCGGCGGACTACGATGCCCGCCTCGTGGGCGAGTCACTCATCCGCACCCTGGTCCCTGCGGCGAGCGACCCCGGACAGGTCGGCATTCCTACCGGCGGATCGGCCACAGCCGTGGAGCGACTGAACCGTGACGGCTGCTGGCGCGTCCGCCTCGACGAGTCCCTGCACTGGTCGGACGGGACCGGGCTGTCGGCGGCGGACGTCCTCCGCTCGGCCTCCCGGATTGCGGAACATCCACGTTCAACCGCGTTCCGACTCCTGTTCGGAGGCGCCGACCGGGATTTCCCGGTGCAGGCCGTTGACGATGCCACTCTGGAATTCACGTTCGCCCGTCCGCTCTCCTTCGCCAGAGAACTCCTCACGCTCCCGCAGCTGGCTCCCGTCCATTCGGCGGGCGGGCAGATCGGGGCTCCCTCGCTCGGGGACTACGAGCTGGCGGCGATGACCGAGAACATCATTCGGGTCACTCGCCACGCATATGCCCAGGAACCTTCCGGGAGGAATCCGGAGTCCCTTGAATTCCGGGTCCACCCGCAGCTCGCCGACGCCATGGGCGCCTTTTCCCGAGGTCTCGTGGACATTTCCCCGACCACCAGCTTCGGCCGGGCGGAGCTGGCCGCGTTCGGGAGTCACAAGAATCTGCTGTCGAGGAACATCTCGATATTCGGCAGCCTCGAGTTCGGCGCAGAGGCTCCGGGGCTGGCGAGCCGGCCCGACCTGCGCCACGCCCTCGGTGCGGCCCTGGACCGCCGGCGCCTCGTGGAGTCGTGCCCCGGCCTGGTCAGCGAGTTCTGGGAGCAGACGGGACCGTGGAAGCGTCCCGCCGAGGTCGTCTCCCCCGGCGCGCCCGTGGTGCCGTCCGGCGCACAGGTGGACGGGATACGCGCGGCCCTGGGCCGCGAGCTCGAGATTCCCTACGCCGACTTCAGCCCGAACGGTGCCATCGTCTCGGAGGTCTGCCGACAACTCGCGGACCTCTTCGGCATCACCGCCGCCCCCCGGCCGGTGAGCTATCGCACGTACGTGAGGACCGTCCTGTCGCAGCGGCACTCGTTGCTCTACACGCTCACCACCGCCGACTTTCCCCATCCCGCGGCGCTGCTGTTGCCCTGGCGCTCCGACAGCCCGCATGCACGGCGGTCCGGATTTGCGGATTCTGCTCTGGACGGAGCAATTGACGAGGCATCAGCAGCCATCGACCGGGCCGACGAGCTCTGGCGGCTGGCCGATCTCCGCTGGCTCACCCTGATGCCGCGCGTCCCGCTCGTCCAGGTCCGCGCCCACTGCGTCCACAGCGACCGGGTCTCGGATGTCCGGCTCTCGGCCGGTGGCCTCATCGACTTCGGCCGGCTGGCCCTCTCCCCGCACTCTCCTCCCGCAGCGCCCCACGGAAACGAGGCAGTCGCACCATGACAGAGCAAACCGTGTTCTCCGACGAGACGTACCGCGCCGAGGTCCTCTCCCGTGCCGCTGCCCTCATCGCACCGGAGCACCTGACCGCGCAGACCCTGGAGTCGGTCTCCACGTGGCTGAGCGAGCCGTCCGACCGGCCGATGGTGTTCCGGAACTTCCTGCGCCAGGAGGCCGCAGAGGCCACGGCGGCCGCGATGCGGGCGCTGCCGGTATGGGCGCGCCACGTCACGGCGTACCGCAACCTCACCGAGACCGAGGCCATCGACGAGCGGGACTGGCCGGGGCACCCCGAGCGGGCGGCGTGTCACTTCGTTGCCCAGCCGCTCACCGCGGCTCTGGAGCCCGGCGCGATGGCGGCGGAGCACCAGGACAGCCTGCGCCGGTTCCTCTCGTTCGCGGTGATCACCAACCGGTTCCGTGACTGGATCTCCCTCGCCACGGGCGTCCCGCTCAACCCGAAGGAGGCAAGTGTCGAACTCGCCGCCTACGGACGCGGCGACCAGATCAGGCCACATCAGGATCTCTTCCCGAACCGGGTGCTGGGAGGCAACTTCTACCTCGACCAGGACTACCGGGTCGGCCAGGGCGGCCGGCTGGGCTACCGCGTCGACGGCGGAGCGGAGACCTTGGTGGATCCGCTCTTCAACACCCTCTCGCTCTTCCAGATCCGTGCCGACGGCTACCACTGGGTCGAGCCGTTCGAGCCGGAGACGATCGGGCGCTACACGGTCAGCATCGGCCTGCACCGGGTGTCGTGACGTGGACCGACCGGACAGCAGGACCTCCCCCGGCACCGAAGCGGGCGGCCGGCCGGTGCAGTTGCTCTTCCCGCCGCTGGTCGAGTCCAACTTCGGGAGTGTCTACCCCGCTCCGGCGGTGCTCGCGGGCTATCTGGAGGCGAACGGGGTCGACTGCGGGCAGCACGACCTCAACGAGGAGTTCGCGGAGTACCTGTTGGAGAGGGACATCTGCTCCGCCCTCGGGGCAGGCGCCGTCCCCGGTGTTCCGGCCGACTCCCGGTGCGCGGCGGTCGCGCGCTGGGTGTCCCTCCATCGGTCGCAGCTGATCGACGACGACGGCCGGCACCTCCTGGGCCCGGACAGCCAGTACGGCTGGGTCATGGAGATCCTTGCGCAGCCGTTCGCGGTCGACCCGGACGCCGCCGTCCTGCAGCCACTGGACCGGACCTCCCGAGAGGTCGCGTACTACCTGGACTTCTACGAGCGGATCGGGATCGCCGCCCGGATCGGGGAGGCCCGCCTGGTCGGCATCTCCACGGCCATGGGTCCGCAGCTCCTGCCGGCACTCGCCCTCGCGCACCACGTGAAGCGTGCGCTTCCCGGAGTGCGCGTGGTGCTCGGCGGCCCGGCAGTGAGCCTCATGGCGGAACCGGAACTCGACCTGCTGCTGAGCTCGCACCGAGCGGTCGACGGCGTGGTGCGCTACGACGGTGAACACCCGCTGCTGGCGCTGGCCGAACAGGCCCTGCGGAAGGAGTGGCACCCGGAGCGCGTTCCCGGCGTGTCGACGCGTACGGCCGGCGGTGCCCGGCACGTTCCACCGGGCGCCGGCCCGAACCTCAACCGACTGCCGCGTCCCCGCTACGTCAAGGAACTGCTCGACCGACTGGCGAGCCCGACCCTGAGCATCACTCAGGCGCGCGGCTGTTACTGGGGCAAGTGCGACTACTGCGACTTCGTGGAGCTGTACGAGGGCAGTGCACCGTTCAGGGGGCGTCACCCGGACGCCTTCACCGACGAAGTCGAGTGGCTGGCGGCGGAGTTCGGCATCAACCGGTTCAGCTTCGTCACCGAGTCGATACCGCCCGCCTTCGCGCGACGGATGAGCCGGCTGTTCCTGGAGCGCGAGCTCAAGGTGACCTGGAGCTCCTTCGCCATGGTCGACCGGCGCTTCGACCGCGAGGTGCTCGACCTCATGGTGCAGGCAGGCTGCGAGTTCCTGGTGATCGGCCTCGAAACCATGATCACCCGGGTCCTGAAGCTGGTGCACAAGTCCGCGGACCGGGAGGAGAACATCCGGTTCCTGACCGAGGCCCATCAGGCAGGGATGCGCCTGAAGGTCAACCTCATCCCGGACCTCCCCTCGACCACCTACGAGGAATCACTCCGGGCCCTGGAGGACATGGAAGCACTCGCCCACTGCCTGGACTCGGTGTCGGTCTTCCCGTTCGAGGCCACCCGCTCGTCGAACGTGGGCCGGGCTCCGGACAAATTCGGCCTGCTCACCCTGCTCGACTCGAATGCCGTGGGTCAGTCCCAGTACGCGCTGAACCACCTCCACAACTCGGACCCCGCGATGACACCCGAGGAGCGCCGGGACGCCCATCGCAGGTATCGGGAGTTCGCCCGCCACGTGGAGGCCGTGCACGCCCCGCAGCCCGACGAGCAACCTGCCCCGGCGCCGGACACCATGCTTCGGCTGCCCGTTGAGAACCTCGATGTGATGGACCTCGGGGACAGGCTGGTCTGCACGCACATGGGCACCAGGCAGCGACTCACCGTCCCGCCCTCCGCAGCACCGATCATCCGTCCGTACCTCGACGGACGACCGTTCGCCGCGGGTGCGGCCTCCCCCGGGGACCGCAACGGGGTGCCGGACGCGGTCCGGCAGCTGCTGTCCGTCCGGCTGCTCGTCGAGGCACCGCCCGTGGAACGGTCGGGGAGGTGAGGCCGACCGACAACGGGGCGACCGTGAGCGACGATCAGCCGGAGCGACTGCGCCTGGTCGAGTCGGTGGTGACCGTCGCGGACGCCGACGGCGTTCGGCTGATTCGAGGGCATGAGGTGCTCAGGGTCCGCGGCGAGGCGGCGTCGCTGTTCACCGACGTCGAACGCCTGCGCACGGGACTGTCCCGCGAGGAAGCCGCGGCCGGGCAGCCGCGTTCCGTCCTCCGGCAGTTGGTGGCGCGCCTCGGCAGCATGGGCTGGCTGGCCGGACACGATCCCGAGTATGGCCGGGGCACGCCGATCGAGCGGCAGATCGGCTATCTGACGCTCTTCGGAAGTGACGCCGCCGCGATGCAGCAGCGGATCTCGAAGGCACGGGTCGCAGTCCTCGGTGTCGGCGCCGTCGGCGGCATCGTCGCGCAGCACTTGGCGGGGGCCGGGGTGGGCGAACTGTGGCTCATCGACCACGACCGGCTCAGCCTGCACAACCTGAACCGCCAGTTCCTGGGAGGCCGCCAGGACGTCGGCAGAGCCAAGATCGACGTCGCGGCGGACTCGTTGACACGGCTCGCCCCCGGCCTTCGGATCCACCCCCTCGACCTGCGCGTGGCCTCGCCGACCGACCTCCAGCAGCTCACCGGGCCGGTCCATCTGCTGATGGTCGCCGCCGACACTCCCTCGAACATCGTCGACATCGCCTGGCAATGGGCGCGGTCGCGGGGTGTTCCGGTGTGCACGGCAGCTGTCGGACTCGGGGTCGGCTTCTGGGGGCCGTTACTGGTGCCCGACCGGGGGCACTGCTGGGAGTGCTTCGAGGCCGGCAGGAGGTCCTTGCTCTCCACCGAGGAGGCAGCGGCGGAGGAAGCGGCCGACCGGCCCACGCCGTACTCCTTCGGCCCGGCGAACACGGCGGTCTCGGCGCTCTGCGCCCAGGAGCTCCTCAGATTTCTCGCCGTGGGCACCTGCGCCGTGCTCAACCGACGTGGGCACATCCGCTTCGCCGACAGCAGGACGTCCTTCCTCGAGGGAAGCGCGTGCACGTGCCGGACGGTTCTTCGCGAAACGGCTGCGGACAGCCCCCGGCCGACCACAGAACAGCAGCACTAGAAAAGGAT
This sequence comes from Kitasatospora sp. NPDC059571, assembly GCF_042735675.1. Classification (NCBI taxonomy): domain Bacteria; kingdom Bacillati; phylum Actinomycetota; class Actinomycetes; order Kitasatosporales; family Streptomycetaceae; genus Kitasatospora; species Kitasatospora sp. NPDC059571. The sequence continues at coordinate 27,963 of NZ_JBHWBW010000002.1, read as the reverse complement.
GAACTGCCTTGTCCCGTAAGTCAGCCCTCGCCGCGACAGGGTTCTTCCGCCTCTGGACGGCGGAATCGGTCTCCATGGTGGGATCACAGATCACTGTCTTCGCCCTGCCGCTGGTTGCCGTGCTGACCTTGCGTGCGTCCGCCTGGCAGATGGGACTGCTCACGGCATCGGCCTCGCTGGCGGTGCTGCTCCTGGGGCTGTCTGCGGGCGTGTGGGCCGACCAGTACGATCGGCGCGCCGTGATGCTCGGAGCAAACGCGGTACGCGGTGTCGTTCTGCTGTCCGTGCCGGTGCTGTACTGGTTCGACGAACTCGATCTGACCGTCCTGCTGGTGGTCTCCTTCACGGTCGGTGCCATGTCGTTGCTCTTCGACAGCGCCATGTCGGCCTACCTTCCCCGTCTCGTGGGCGACAAGGAGCTCACCGCCGCGAACTCCTGGATCCAGGCCACCGAGTCGGTCGGCGACGTGGGCGGCCCCGGACTTGCCGGCATCGTGGTCCAGGTGCTCGGCGCACCGGTGACCATCCTGGTGGACAGCGTCAGCTACCTGGTGAGCAGCATCTCGCTCCTCACGCTCCCCGCCGCACCACCGGAGACCGGCCACGACCGTCCGGACCAGTCCCACCGGCAGGCAATCGCGCAGGGCTTGAAGCTGCTCTGGAGCAACCGGATCCTGCGCCCCCTCGCGGTGGCAGCGGCCCACTTCAATCTGTTCACCTCGATGTTCTTCGCCCTCTTCGTGCTCTACGCCGTCAAGGTGCTCGACTTCAGCCCGTTCCTGCTCGGTCTGGTCACGACCGTCGGGGGCGTGGCCGGCCTCCTGGGCGCCACCGCTGCCGGCAAGCTCTCGCGGCGATTCGGCGCGGGCCGCACCATGATGGCTGCCTACGCAATCCCGGGAACGGCAGGTCTGCTGGTGCCGGTCGCGGCCTCGTTCGGCACCCCGGTCGCGGTGGCCTGCCTCACGGCGTCCACCTTCTTCTGGTCCTTCTGCGTGGTCATCCTGCTGATCACCGGAATGTCGCTGCGGCAGCGGCTGGTGCCCGACGAGTTCCGAGGGAGGGTCAGCGCCACGTTCCGTTTCATTGCGTGGGGCATCGAGCCCCTGGGGGGACTGCTCGGCGGACTTCTCGGTTCCAGCGCCCTCGGGCTGCGCGGCACCATGACGCTGGCTGCTCTCGGAATCGTGCCCTCGGCCCTGTGGGTGGCCTTCAGCAGGGTGCGGAAACTGGGCGATGTCGCCTCGGTCCCGACCGATCTCAGCATGTCCGCATCGCCGTCCCCGTCCACTCGAGAGGAGGTCACGCAGTGACGTTCGTCGAGATCGGTCCGCCCCCACCGAGCAGCAGCGGCCGGGTCGTGCCGCTGCGCGTGCTCCTGGTCAGCATGCCGTGGGCATCTCTGGACATGCCCTCGCTCGCGCTGAGCACGCTCACGCCGCTGGTCCGCGACCATGCGGCGGTGGCGTCGGTCGATGTGCTCTACGCCAATCTGCAGTGGGCGGACTACGTGTACACCCACACCGAAGGGCGCATCGGCGAGGCGGACTTCAACCGGATCGCCCGTGGTGACTTCGTCGGCACCGGCGAATGGGTGTTCTCCTCCGCGCTCTACGACTCCCCGCAGGAGGCAACGGCACCCGAGGACACTCCCTTCTACGGCCTGGCCGCCTCCCGGGGTGCCGAGTTGGCGGCGCCGGCCGAGATGTACTCGCTCGCTCCGGGCTTCGTTCGAGAGCTGGCGCGGACGATCGCGAGTGGTGACTACGATCTCGTGGGTCTGACCACCACTTTCGACCAGAACATCGCCTCGCTCGCGCTTCTCCGCCAGCTGTCGCTCCGGAAACCCGAGCTCGTCACCGTTCTCGGCGGCGCCAACTGCGACAGCGAGCAGGGCGCGGCGCTGCACCGCAATTTCCCGTTCCTCGACTACGTGGTCCGGGGGGAGGCCGAACAGCCGCTGTCCGAACTCCTGCAGATCGTGGCCGAGTGCGCTGCCGGCCTGCACGGCGAGGCCCGCGCGAGCCGACTGCGCGAGATTGCCGGACTCTGTTGGCGGGACGGGAGCGGCCGTGCGCGGGTCAATGCGGCGCGCGGTGGCACGGTGACCATGGACGCGGTCCCCACACCTGACTTCAGCGCCTACTTCGAGGGTTTCGAGGCCAGCGAGGCGTGCCGGCACCTCCTGCCCAAGGTGCCGTTGGAAGGCGGCCGGGGATGCTGGTGGGGCCAGAAGCACCACTGCACGTTCTGCGGCCTGAACGGGACCCTGATGACCTTCCGATCCAAGTCGCCGGAGCGGGTTCTCGACGAGATCGTGGACATCGTCGGCAAGCATCGGACGCTGGACCTGCTGTTCGCCGACAACATCCTGGACATGAGGTACCTGAGCACGCTCCTTCCGCGGCTGGGAGCGCTCGGGTGGGATCTCCGGCTCTTCTTCGAGGTGAAGTCGAACCTCAACTACCGGCAACTGCTGCAGATGGCCGACGGCGGCGTCACCCAGATTCAGCCCGGCATCGAGAACCTGAGCACTCGGGTGCTGGAGCTCATGCGCAAGGGCGTTACCGGCTGGCAGAACGTCCGGCTGCTGCGCGACTGCCGTTCCCTCGGCATCCTTCCGAGCTGGAACGTCCTCTACGGCTTCCCCGGCGAATCCTGGTCCGACTACCGGCCGATCATCGACCGGATCGGCCATCTGACCCACCTCACGCCGCCCGACCTCAGTGCCAGGATCAGGCTCACCCGGTTCAGCCCGTATTTCACGGACCCGACACTGGGGCTGGACAACCAGGGACCGTCCGCCCTGCTCTCCGCGATCTACCGGCTTCCCACCGAGGAACTCCGCGACCTGGTCTACGTCTTCGACAGCACGCCGGCCGGCATCGACGACGAGGGCGGTGCCGGCCTGGACCTGGCGATCCGGGACTGGCAGCAGCGGCACGTCGGCGCCCGACTGGTGGCGCTCGAGGAAGGCGACCGGCTGCGGATCGTCGATGAGCGCGACCGACGTTCGCCCCGGGAACACCTGTTGGACACACCGATGGAGAGTGCCGCCTACCGCGAACTCCTCAAGGGCCGGACGGCCGATGTGCTGCGCCGACGGTTGACGGACGCGGGGCATCGCGACGCCGGCGGTGGCCGCATCGAGGCGCTGCTCACCGACTGGCACCAGGACGGACTCGTCTTCCGGGACGGTGCGCACTACGTGGCCCTGGCCACCGGAATGGGGTGGTCGTGAAACCCGACGTGATGGCAGTGCCGACTGCCCGGGGTCTCTTCGAGCCCTGGGAGGCGGGCCGGCCGTGCGACCGCGCCCGGCTCGTCGCACTCGCCCGCTCCGGACTGCGGGGCCTGCGGCTGACCGACTTCACGACGCTCGACTCGGGCGACCCGAAGGCGGCCGCGCAGCACCTGACCATGCTCTGCGAGGCGGCCGGGGTGGGTCTGCGCGTGTCCTGGCGGGGTGAGATCGCCGGTATCCCGTGGCAGCCCCTGTGCCACCTGGATCCACCACGCGGGCGCGACGGCGTCACCGCGTGGCCGATCCCGCGCACCGCCCTGCTGCTGATGCGCCTCGGCCCCGGCTTCGTGCTGGTCGAGGACCGGCGGGAAGGAGCGGTGCGCCGTGTCTTCCTCGACGACCCCGCTCAGGTACGGATGCTCACCACAGCGGACCTCGGGTACGTGGCCGCCGATCGGCTCTCCCCCGAGGACTCCGCCGCCGTCGGGGCGCTCGCCGAGCGACAGCTGTTCACAGCGGTCGGCGACCTCTGGGTCCGGCTACCGGTGAGGTTCCGTCATGCCACATCCTGAGATTCCGGCCCCGATGCCGGCCCGGTCCGCGGGGGCCGCATGCTGACCGGCGCCGACCTGATCCACCGCACGCTGGCACCCTGGTACCGGGGGCGCCGGGTCGTGCTGGTCGGCCGACCGCTCGGCCAGGTGGGACCACTGGTGGAGGCCCTGCTGGCGATGGGTGCCGAGGCTCCGTTCCTGCTGGCGAATGAGCCCGGACGGCCGCCCCGGGGTCTGGCAGGCTTCCACGTCGTCCGTGCGGACATGGCCTCGCGACGGACCTACACGCGCGATCTGGTCCGCCTCGTCGCTGATCCGCCGAACGCGGTGCGCGCCGCTCTGGCAGGTTACGACCCCGAGGGTTCCGCACTCGTACTCACGCCGACCGGCGCGGTGCCGCCCACCATGGACGGCCGCGCGGTGGCCGGCAGCGGCCACCGCCGGCACGGCATGCTCGGCACTCTGGACGAGCTCGACGCGCTCTGGGACGCCGTCGGATCGCGCCGGCTGCCGTACGACACGGTCGATTGCAGCCACGCCGCGCTCGCCGAGGCCGCCGCGCGGCGCGATCTCGGGTACGGGACCCTGTGGCAGGGAATCGCTCGGGATCCCGAGGGGCCACCGGCAGCACACACCCATCTCGTCCGCAGTGGCCAGGATGCCGTCCGGGCGGCGTCGAGGTTCTCGGCGACCTGCGAACGGGCTCGGGTTTCGCCGGTGGTGCCCGGCCTGGCTGTCGGCATCACCGGGTTCGTGCTGCCCGGCGGCGCCGCGGTGCTCCCCCCGTACGAGGACATCGTGCTTGAACGGAACGGAGAAGTGTCGAGCCTGGGGTGCTCCACCTTCTTCGAGCCGTCCCCGGAGGCACGTTCGGGCATGGTCGCGATGGCCCGCGCGATCGGCGAGCGGCTCGACGGGAAGCTGGGCTACCGGGGGCCGTACCGGATGAGCGGCCTGCTGGTCGGGGACGCATTCGTCCCCGTCGACCTGGCCCTGGGCGGCGGTCTCGTCCATGCGTTCTTCGAGTCCAAGGTTCCCGGACTCTGCCTCGAACTGCTGAATGCCGCCCTGATCTCCGGCTTCTCGCCCGAGCTGACTCCGACCGAGCTGGAGGCCGTCCTGGCCGCCGCGGTCGAGCGTGATCGGGGCTCCGTGCTGGTGGTGGAGACACCGGCCGCTCCGCCCTCCGGCACCCGGAGCCGATGGCTGACCCGCAAGGACGGCCTGCTGCAGGTGGCCGAGCCGAGATCCCGCAGTGTCGGCTCTCTGGTCCACACGCCATCGGGTGGCGCCGGCAAGCTGCTGCTGATAGCAGGGCCGTCCTTTCCGGGCCGAGGCGGGATCATCGGAGCCGATGCGGCGTTGGCCTGTCGGATCGCGGAGCGCGAGTGGAATCTGGGGATCGGCGAGACAAGCGCACCGTGGCCCGGACCACGGTGAGCGGGCAGGCGGGCCGTGCGGGGAGGACGCAGTGGGTCATATCGAAGTAGCAAACCTGGAGTTCACGCTGCCCGGAGGCCGACGGCTGTTCGCCGACACCTCGTTCCGGGTCGGCGACGGCGCGAAGGCCGCACTGGTGGGTGCCAACGGAACGGGCAAGACGACCTTGCTGGAGATTCTGGCCGGCGTCCGGCAGGCCAAGTCCGGATCGGCGGGGATCGGCGGCACGCCCGGTGTGATGAGGCAGTTCATCGGATCGATCAATGACGCCACCACGATCCGCGAGTTCCTGGCGGATCTTGAACCACCGGCCCTTCGCACGGCCTTCCGTGCCATGGAGAAGGCCGAACGGGACCTGCACCGGCACGACCACGAGCCGACCCAGCTCGCCTATGCGGCCGCCATCTGTGAATGGGGCGAACTCGGCGGCTACGAAACCGAGATCACCTGGGACATCGTCTGCTCCGCCGCGCTCGGCCTGCCCTTCCAGGAGGCGCAGCACCGCGAGATCCGATCGCTCTCGGGCGGCGAGCAGAAGCGGCTCGCCCTGGAGAGCCTGTTGCGCGGTCCGTCCGATGTCCTGCTGCTCGACGAGCCGGACAACTACCTGGACGTACCGGGAAAGCGCTGGCTGGAGGAGGCCCTGCGGGCCAGCTCGAAGACCGTCCTGCTGGTCAGCCACGACCGGGAGTTGCTGGCCCGGGCGGCGACCCACATCGTCACCATCGAGGGCCACGGCGCCTGGGTCCACGGCGGGGGCTTCAGCAGCTACCCCGAGGCCCGGCAGCGCCGGATCGAGGTGCTCGAACAGCGCCACCGGGACTGGGAGGACGAACACCAGCGGCTCAAGGACCTCGTGCGGACCCTTCAGCAGCAGGCGAAGATCTCCTCTGCCATGGCAGCCAAGTACCGCGCGACCCAGACCAGGCTGGCCCGCTACGAGGCCGCCGGTCCGCCGCCCGAGCGACCGGAGGAGCAGCGGGTGCGGATGCGTCTGGCCGGAGGCCGCACCGGCAAGCGGGCCATCATCTGCGAACGGCTCGAACTGGACGGCCTCACCAAGGAGTTCGACCTGGAGATCCAGTACGGGGAACGGATCGCCGTGCTCGGCGCGAACGGGACCGGCAAGTCGCACCTGCTCCGGCTGCTCGCCGCCGGCGGCAGCGCGGGCGCGCGCCACGACGAGGTGGTCCACGGTCCTGCCGTTGCACACACCGGCACGGCCCGGCTGGGCGCGCGGGTCCGACCCGGATGGTTCGCGCAGACGCACGTGCGCCGGGACCTCACGGACCGCAGCCTGGTGGCGATCCTTGGCCGAGGGGATGACAACCGGGAGGGCCTGCAGCGAGGGCCCGCCATCGGGGCGCTGCGCCGCTACGAGCTCCAGGCCCAGGCCGACCAGACCTTCCAGCAGCTCTCCGGCGGTCAGCAGGCACGTTTCCAGATCCTGTTGCTGGAGTTGGAGGGCGCCACCCTGCTGCTCCTCGACGAGCCCACCGACAACCTGGACCTCCACAGTGCGCAGGCATTGGAGGACGGCCTCGCGGATTTCCGGGGAACGGTCATGGCAGTCACACACGACCGCTGGTTCGCCCGCAGCTTCGACCGTTTCCTCATCGTTCACGCGGACGGCACGGTCGCCCTTTCCGACAAGCCCTACTGGGGGGAGGAGTCCAGTGCGCGCGTATGACTGGTCCCGGCCGCAATTGTCGAGCGGCGGGCAGGCCTCCCGCTCCATCGAGGAGATCTTCGGCCTCGGGGCGGAGGCGTTCGCGGCGGTCCCCGTGCTCAGCGGCGTTTCCGTACCGAGCAGTGGTCTCACCTATGTCACCGGATATTCGGGGGCGGGCAAGAGCAAGCTCCTGGAACTCTTCCTCGCCGACCATCCGGAGGCCCACGTTCCGAGCGCTCCGACGGACGATCGCCCGTTGCTGGAGCTCTTCGACCTGCCGCTGCCGGAGGCACTCCATCTCCTGGGTCAGGTAGGACTCGGCGAGGCGTTCTGCTATCTGACGCCGTACCGGCAGCTCTCGGACGGTCAGCGCACGCGCGCACGGATCGCTCTGGCCTACGCGGGCGACCACCGGCTGCTGGTGATCGACGAGTTCCTGTCCACCCTCGACCGGACGAGTGCGCAGATCGCCGCCTACGGATTTCAGCGGTTCTGCCGGCGCAACAAGGTGAGTGCCGTGGTCGCCACCGCCCATGCGGATCTTGCCGACGCACTCGGCCCGGACTTGTTGATCACGCTCGACTACAACGGACAGCACACCGGCGAGCGGCCCGACCGGGGTGCCCGCACGCCCTTCGCGGACCGGATCACCGTCCGCCGCGGCACCCTGGCCGACTACGACGAGCTGTCTCGCTTCCACTACATGGGTGGCCTGGACGTCCCCCCGGACGCGTTCGACCTCAGCGTCCAGGTGGCGGAGGTCGCCGGCAAGGTGGCCGCCGTGAAGGTGCAGTCGCCGCCGTATCCCCGCTCCTGGGAGCGATTCCGGGCGTTCCGGGACGTCAACGAGAGTCTGACGGTGTCCCGGCGCACGGTTGTGCATCCCGTCTTCCGGAGCCTGGGACTCGCCCGGATCATCTGCAATCCGCAGTTGGCCGACAGGCCCCGGGTCTTCATCCGGTCGGCACTGGGCCGGTTCCAGCCCTTCCCCCTCTCGGCGGGCTATCGAGAGGTGCCGGTGGCCAGCAACCGACGGACCGAGCTCGCCGCCGCGGTGGACGACCTGTTTCCCCCAGGAGACTCGGCCGGTGGCCGGGCGGCGGCCGGAACCCCCCTGTCCGCCGAGGTGACGGCAGTTCTCCGCCTGCGCTGTGTGGAACTCCTGCTGAACGAGTACGTGCAGTACCGGGAGCTGGCGGGCCTGACGCCGCTCGACGGCAACGCCCTGGACAAGGTCCGGATCTGGTTCGAGCGGTGCAACGAACTCCTGTCCGGCGACCAACTCCTGTCCGCTGCGAGGCCGCTTGCCATGGCTGGATTCATTGCCGAGTGGGATCCCCTGCAGGGATCTCCCGGCCCCGGCCGGCCGGCCGGTCACGAGGTTGGAGCGACTGCATGATCACCGTCGGCCTGTCCGCGCTCTACCACGACTCGGCCTGTGCCCTCCTCGTGGACGGCAAGCTGGTGGCCGCCGCGCACGAGGAGCGGTTCACCCGTCGCCGCCACGATGCCCGGATGCCCGTGGAGGCCTTCCGGTTCTGCCTGGACCGGGCCGGCGTGGGCATCGACGACATCGACTGCCTTGCCTATTACGAGGACCCGAGCGCCAAGCTGGCTCGGCAGCTGTGGACGCTGCTGCCCACCGGGGGGATGGGCAGCAGGGGGGCGCTGCTCAAGCTCGATGCCACCCGTCCGCTCCGTGAGATCCGCCAACTCCTTGGATACGAGGGCCCGGTGGACTTCGTCACGCATCACGAGTCACACGCGGCGAGCGCCTTCTACTGCTCCGGCTTCGAGGAGTCTGCGCTGTTCGTCGCCGATGCGGTCGGGGAGTGGGCCACCACCAGTTACGGGTCGGGGACGGCCGAGGGCCTGCACCTGGTGGAGGAGGTGAGGTTCCCGCACTCCCTCGGACTGCTCTACAGCGCAGTGACCAACTATCTGGGCTTCGAGGTCAACAGCGACGAGTACAAGGTCATGGGGCTCGCACCCTACGGCAAGCCGCGGTTCGTCGACCGCCTGGAGTCCTTGTTCGCTCGGCGAGGCGGGGGCCAGTTCCGGCTGGACCTGCGTTACTTCGACTTCGGCGGCGGCCGGCGGATGTTCACCGATGCACTGCCGGACCTACTGGGGATCCCTGCGCGGTCGCCCGAAGGCAGCCTCTCCTCGCTCCACGAGGACATCGCGGCCAGCCTCCAGTCCCTGCTGGAATCCGTCCTGTTGGAGAACCTGACCCACCTGAGCACGATCGTGCCGAGTGGCCGGCTGTGCTATGCGGGTGGTGTTGCGCTGAACTGCGTGGCCAACTCCGTTCTGCGCCGACGGGGGCCGTTCGACGAGATCTTCGTGCAACCCGCGGCCGGTGACGCAGGTGGCGCGATCGGGGCCGCGGCGCTGGTCCACCACCGGCAGACCGGGCAGTTCCCGAGGCAGCGGCTGCGTGACGCCCGGTTGGGATACGCCGAACGCCCGGCACGCGTCCGGGCGCTGCTCGCCGAGAGCGACATCGCCTTCCGGGACTTCGACGGTGATCGGGCAGGGCTGGTCGCCACCACGGCGACCGCGCTGGCCGGCGGGGCCGTGGTGGGCTGGTTCCGGGGGCGCGCCGAATTCGGCCCCCGGGCGCTCGGAAGCCGGTCCATCCTCGCCGATCCCCGCGACGACCGGATGCGCGACCGGATCAACGCGCTGGTGAAGAAACGCGAGGCGTTCCGGCCGTTCGCGCCCGCAGTGGCGGCGGAGCGCTGCGCCGAGTTCTTCGACCTCGACATCCCGTCGCCGTTCATGCTGGAGACGGCCCAGGTGATCGTGGACGGACTGCCGGCGATCACCCACGTCGACGGCTCGGCCCGCGTGCAGACGGTGGACGGCTCCGACGACCCGGCCTTCCACGCCCTGCTCACCGCCTTCGGCGAGCGGACCGGTATCCCTGTCCTGCTCAACACGTCGTTCAACATGCGGGGCGAGCCGATCGTCAACTCGGCGGAGGACGCACTGGCGTGCTTCGTGCGCTCCGATCTCGACGTTCTGGTGATCGAGGACTGCATCATCCGCCGCGAGGACGTGCCCGCCCCGCTCAGGGAACGTCTCCTGAACAGTTCCCCCTACCGGACGCCCACGGCCAGCGAAGCCGTCTACACCTTCTTCTGACATGTCGATTGGAAGCCCCACGCATGACCATCGATAAGGACTCGATCGACCGGGCCGACCACCTCGCCGCACTGCTCTCGGACGAACGGGGTGCACAGATTCTGGCCGCCGTGCAGAAGGTCGCCCGGGCACGCACGCCGGCCACGGCACCCGTCGCGTCCTCCCCCGAGGACCGGCGCGTCGGTGTCTGGGAGGCCGTGCCCGGCCCCGCCGGGTGCGAGCTGATCGCACGGACCGCCGACCCGCAGACCGGTCGGCTGTGGGCGGACGTCGAGCGTGTCCCGGGCAAGGCAGGGGCCCGCCGGGTCGCGGTGGTCGGCGAGTCCACCGCACGCGGGTACCTCCTCGACCCCGTGGTGACCCCCACCGGCGTGCTCCAGCAGCAACTGGACCACATGGCCGGGGCCGGCAGCTACCAGTGCGTGGACCTTGCCCGGACCGGCGCCGGGGTGCTCGACCTCGCCCGGGTGGTCTCCGCTCTGCCGCAGCTGGAGGTCGATGTCCTGGTCCTGCTGGCCGGGAACAACTGGAGCCTGCAGCAGCTGAGTCTGACCGATGGGGATCTGCTCGCCGACGCCCTGGCCGAGGGCGGCGTCGCAGGCCTGCGCGCCGTGTTCGAGGACCGGATCGTTCGGCCGACGGTCGCGGCGCTGCTGCGCAGGGTGCAGTCGGTGGCACGGTCGGGCGGCATGCAGGTCGTCGTGGTCGTACCCGAGTTCAACCTGGTGGAGTGGACGCCGGAGGAGACATGGTCCGTGGGCGTGCTCCCCGGCGAGCGGAGCACCGAGTGGCACCGGCTCGGCGCGCTGGCCCGCGCCGAGATCGGGAAGCGGCACTGGCAGCGGGCCATCGAGCTCTGCGACCGGATGGCCGAGCTCGACGACGGCAGCAGCCCGGAGCCCGGACGGCTGCGCGGACTCGCACTCACGGCCCTCGGCGATCACGCCGGCGCCCGGCGGAGCTGGGAGGCGTCACGGGACGCGGTCACCGGCCAGCTCCTGGCCCATACACCGCGGGTGACCGCACGGCTGCAGGAGACGCTCCGCCGTTTCGCCGCGGAGAACGAGTACGGGCTGGTGGACCTTCGGCGCGAGCTGGCCGCGCCTGACAGCGGGCTGCCCGACCCTGCCCACTTCCTCGACTACTGCCACCTGAGCACGGCCGGTATGACGGTCCTGGCCCATGCCGTGGCGGAGCAGGTCGTCGCCGGTGCCCCGCCGGCGTCGGAGAACAGTCGGCAGAGCCTGCCGTCCGTCCCGGCCGGGGGCAGCAGGAGCGGTGCCCCTGCCACCGCCGCGGCACCCGAGCAGGAGGCAGTGGGACACCTGCTGGCCGCGTGTCACAACGCCTGGCACGGCCAGCCCGAGGAGACCCTTCGCCGGCACATCTCCGCGGCCCTGCGGCTCGGCGGAGGCCGTGAGCCGGCCGAATCACTGCTCGGGTGGCTCACGACCTCGATCCCCGGCTGGGCCACCGGACGGTTCAGTGATCTCTGCTACTTCCCTCATGCCGAACGGTATCTGAGCCCCAACGCGGTCCGAGCCCCGCTGACGCTCGCCCGTACCGCCCTCCCGAGGGTGCTCGCGGAACTGCTGGCGGTCCCGATGCCACAGGGAGCTGCCGGCACCGCCGACGAACAGCACGACGTGATCGACCTGTTGGCCGGACGCCGGGACGACGCGGCGGAGCTGAGCCAGGCTGCGCGTTCCTCCTTCTTCCGATCCGCGACCCCGGTCTTCCGTGCCGGCTTCCGTGCGAAGGCACCCGGCAGGTGCCGCCTCGACCTGCACTATCGGACACCCCACCCGGCCCGGACCCCCGTGCTCGGCCGGCTGGAGGTCAACGGGCAGTTCGCCGCTCCGCTCCCACCGAGCAGGACCTGGACGAAGGTGACGGTCACCGCAGACGCGCGGGACCTCAACAGTGTGGCAGTGCGGTGGCCCTCCGCCGAGCAGAGCGAGTCCGCGTGGCGCGAGGAGTCGGTTCACGCGCTGAGGACGGGCAGGTCGCCCGTCATGCTTCCGGTGTTCGGTGAGATCTTCCGGGCGCAGGTGCGTCTCTGATCACCGCTCGGCGCGGGCGGCCGCGTCGACACGGGTGAACACATGGGAGCGACCGATCTCGACGAATCCCCTTCGGGCGTACCACTGCCGGGGCCAGTCGGCGGCCGCGGCGAGGAGGAACCGAAGCTCGTAGGTCGAGGCGCGGGTCAGGGCGGCCGCGAGGACGGCGTCCGCGTAGCCGCGGCGCGTGTGCGCCTCGGCGGTGACCAGGTCCTCGATCTGTGCAATCTGCCGCTCGGGGTCGAGGTAGACATCGGCCCAGGAGGCGATCGCACCGCTCTCGTCCCGTGCCGCGAGGAAGTGGACCTGATCGGCGCTGCGGAGCCGGGCCGTTCGCCGACCGGCCAGGTGCCGAATCACCGTCTCCTCCGCATCGGGCATCCACAGCCGGAGCTGGTGCTCCACCGCGGGGAGCAGGTCGTCGAGCGAGACCGGTCCCACGCGCTCGTCGACCACGGTGTCCGGACCGGAGTAGGTCATGATCAACTCGATCTCATGGACGTACCCGGCCGCGTCGAGCAGGGGGGCGCAGGCCCGGCCGACGGTGTCGTCGAGGACGGTGATCCGGCGATGAGGGAGGTGACCGAGGAAGTGGTCCGCGACCTCGACGAGCCCGGCAGGCATCGATTCGCCGTCGACGATGACCTGGTTGTTCTCATGGGAGGCCGCGAACGCCGGATCCAGCACAACCACCCCGCCGGAGATGTCCGTCGCGGAGGTTGCCTGCCGTCGGGCCAGAGCCGAACGGAAGGCCGACACACGCCGAAGAGTCGTGGCTGTCACCGCGGCAGCCTACCAAGGCGCCACCGGGCGACCTCGCGGCGGACGGAGCGCTGGCCGCACTCCCCGCCGCACACCGGGATGTCAGGAGACGTGCAGGGTGAGCACGGCGGTGTGCAGCTTCCCCGCGGTCCGGGACTGCAGGCAGGCCTACCAGGAGCAGGGGCCGGGGAACGGGCCCGGCCGTGGTCACGGCCCGCCGGTCGTGGCGGACCGTGGCCGAGTTCCCGCCGTGAGCGTCGCCACCACCCGGACGGCTCGGGCCGGCCGGCGCGAACGGACGGCCCGACCGGAGCCACCCGGTGGCGAACCCCGTCGGGGCGACCGCTCAGAGCCGGCCGGTCATCGTGAAGCCCGCCGTGTCGATCGCGGCCCGGACCCGGTCCTCGTCGACCTCACCGGTGACGGTCACCCGTCCGGTCCCGGCGTCGGCCGTGACGGCGGTGACACCGGGAAGGGCGGAGAGTTCGCCGCTGACGGTCCGCTCGCAGTGGCCGCAGCTCATTCCCTCGACGGCGAAGACGGTGGCGCTGGACATGTCTGACTCCTCGGGAAGGTGGTGCACGGCCCGCGGCACGGACCGTGGTGCGCGTCCACGACAGCGCACGATCGGTGGCGGGGCACCGGGACGCGCCGCCCGGTGCCCCTTTCGAATGGAACGGGGAACCGATCAGGCCGCCCGGCCGACCGGGGCCCGGTCGGCGTGTTCGGCGTCGGCGAGCCGGCGGATGAGGGCGCCGCGGGCCCGGTTCACCCGGGAGCGGACGGTGCCGATCGGACAGCCCGTGAGCTCGGCGACCTCCCCGTACGGCAGGCCGAGCACGGCGGTCAGCAGGAAGGCGTCGCGGCGTTCGGCGGGCAGCGCGTCGAGCAGCCCGGTCAGCGCGATGCCGTCCACGAAGTCGGGCAGGTCGCCGTACTGGCCCTTCTCGACGGCGCTCTGCCAGTCGTCGGTGTCGATCAGGCGGGGCCGGGCCGCGGCGAGGCGGATCCGGTCCACGACGGCGCGGCGGGCGATGGACCTCAGCCAGGTGCGGGCCGAGGAACGGCCCTCGAACCGGGGCAGGCTGCGCAGCGCCCGCAGGTAGGTGTCCTGGGTGAGGTCGTCGGCGGCCTGGGGCTCGCCGCTGAGGTGGGCGACGAAGCACCACACATCGGCGCGGGTGGCGCGGACGAAGCGTTCCACCGCGACCGGGTCGCCGCCGCGGGCGGCCAGCGCCCAGGCGGTCACGGTCGGGTCATCGGGCCGTGCGCTCCGGGTGACGGTGCGCGAGGACGGCAGGGCAGGGGTCATCGCCGGGTGTCCTTGCTCGGGAGACAGGGGCGGCCGGGCGGGCCGCGGGACCGGTCCGGGGCGCGCGGCGGCGGCACCGCTGCCCGGGCGGGCACGGCGTCGGCCGGAGGGGCTGCCCCGGTGTGACGGGCCGTCAGTGGACGGCGGTCACCACCGGCGGTCCCCGCGTGGTGAGGGCGCGCACGAGCAGCCACCGCCGGGGGCGGCGCCGCACCGAACGCAGGCGACGCCGCCGCGGCGGCTGCGTCGGCCCGGCGACCCCGAGCACCAGGAGCACGGGAGCGAAGAGGCGGGCCGCGACCGTGCGGGCCAGCCCGTGAACGGCGCGCTCGCCGGCCGCCAGCCACAGGCCGAGCAGCACGGCGGCCAGCAGGTGTGCGGCCAGCATGCCGAGCATGCCGCCGCCGTGCTGGTGCGCCGTCATCGCCAGGGCGTCGTGCGGCAGCGCGGTGCCGGGCATCACCGTGCGCGGCAGGTCCGCCATCGCAGAGGTGTCGGGCAGGTCCGGCGGGAGCACGGCAGGTCCGCCACCGGGGGGCGACCCCGGATCGAGGCCGGCGGCCTCGACCAGTTGCACCGCCTGCGCCTCGGTCAGCGGCCCGGAGCCGCACAGCAGCAACTGCGCCCATCGGGTGGCGAATTCGCCGGGGGCGGGCGCCGCGGACGCGGCCTGGCCGAAGGAGAACACGGCGTGCAGGGCAGCCTGAACGCCGACGGTCAGCCCGGCGACCAGCAGCGGTCCGCGCTCCCGGCCGGCCGCCGGCCAGGCGAGCCCCCCGACGCCCGCGAACGCGGCGGCCAGCGCCCAGCCGGGCACGGGCTCGCCCGACATCAGGACGTGGCCGATGGCCGCGAGCACCACACAGGCAGCCGCGAACACCGCGGCCCGCCCCGTCCGTGCAGCTCGTCCCGTTCCCATGACGGGCCCATCGTCGCATCCCTGACGGGTCTTCAGCGACGCCCGCCGCCACGATTTCGACCGATCGGACGGCATGTGACCGGGATGGTTTCGCCGGGACTCGGACCGCCCGCCGACCGAGCGAGGATCCCGGCGGTGCCCCGTGCCGTGGAGTCGCTGCCGGTGGTGGACTTGGCCGCCGCGGTGCCCTGCGGGGCCGGGTCGGCCCTGGCGCTCGCCACGGCGCTCGCGGCCGCGTCGTCGCTGCCGGCCGTGGCGGCGCTCAGCCGCAGGACCGGGGCGGTGCTCCGGCTCGGCCTCGCCCTCCTGCCCACCGGACGACGGCGCGGGTACGCCCCTTCAGCAGGGCGTTCAGAGCAGGGGACTCGCGGAAGTCCACGCCCGCCGTGTCGACCGTCCGCGGCGCACCACACGGACGCAGCTCCACAGCACGCCGTCCAGATCGACCTCGCCTGCCGGGAGTGGCACGGTCCCGACCTTCCCGGGCCGAGCGGCCGGGCGCGGCCACCCCGACGCGGTTCAGCGCAGAACCGGACCGCCACCTGGGCAACCGCGCCCGGGACATACGAATCCTTCAGCCCCCGTTTGGTGCACTGACCAGGCGGTATACGCGCTGCTGCGGTGAGGAACGCCGGTCGGAACACCCTCTGCGGAGGCGGTTCGGGACCGCTCGTCTCCCCGACCGTCCTCCTCCACAGCACCACTGCACATCCCAGGGAGGCCGCCGTGATCATCCTCGGCGTCATTCTGCTCATCATCGGCTTCGTCACCGGGATATCGATCCTTTGGACGATCGGCATCGTGCTCGCCGTCATCGGCCTCATCCTGTGGGTCGCCGGCCTGCTGGGCCGCGAGGTCGGGGGGGGGCCCCCCCCCCCCCACCCCCCCCCCCCCCCCCCCCCGCCCCCCCCCCCCCCCCCCCCGCCCCCCCCGCCCCCCCCCCGCCGCCCGCGCGGGCGGCCGCTCCCCCCCACACACCCCCCGCGCCCCCCCCCCCCCCCAATACAACCCCCGCCCCGCCCCCCCCGCGCCGCCCCCCCGCCTGCCCCCCCCCGCGGGGCCGCCGTGCCGACCTGCGCGAAGGCCAACGCGGCAGACGGGGACCCGCGAACGACAGCCGCGCCGCATTACTGCCGGAAGGGCGCGCCGCACCGCAGCGCGCCTGCCGGACTCCACTCCGACGGACACGTCGGAGCCGTCGCCGACGCTCCGGATCCGCTGTCGAGTCGGGGCCCGGGTGAGCGTCACTGGCTGAGTGCGTCGGCGACCTTCTGCAGCACGGTGGGGCGCTCGGGCCTGCGGGGCGCGGTCCGGCCGACGGTCAGGAGCCGCTCGCCGATGTCCTGCAGGCGCTTGCGGCCCAGCGCCTCGCGGACCCGGGGGAACCAGTCGTGCTCCTCGGTGTCGATGTGTCGGGTGACCGCGTCCGCGAGCACGGCCACCTTGGCGACCAGTTCGGGGTGATCGCCGTCCATGTCGGCGATCTCCGCGCACAGGAGGTCGGCAACGTGGTGCTCCTGGTGCGCCTGGTCCATCTCCTCGGCGAGGTCGGGTACCTCTGCGCGGATGCGCGGGTACATGACCTCGTCCTCGAGGTAGGTGTGGACCGTCAGGGCCCGCACGATCTCGTCGGCCTTCTCGCTGCGCGACCGGGCGTCGTCAGCCCGCTCGAATTCCCGGAACAGGCGCTTGATCTCCTTGTGGTCCTCTTTCAGCAGCACGATCGCATCGGTGGACACAGCTACCTCCCGCTGGGTGAACCTCCGTACCCTCCGCCTCCGCGTCGCCCCGGCCTGCCGGGAGTGCGCGGAGCCGCGAGAGCACGACCGGGCGGGCCGACCGGTCCGCCCGCACAGGCGGCTGCCCAGGTCGGAGTCGTTCCATGCACGGAACGCGCTGGCCGAATCGGCCTCTGCCCGAAGGCACAGGACTCGATCATCCCGCTCACCCGCTCCGCCGGGGGTCTGCCCCGGTCACGGCAGCACCGAAGGATCAGGCCGCGACTGGCCCGAGGATCACTGATCAAGGCCTCGGCGATTGGGCAGGAGCCCGTCAGGTGCTGGAGACCGCAGCACCGAGGTGTGTACGGAGGTGCGGCATGGCCACCACGATGAGGACGACGCATTACCTGGTGACCCTGCCGGGGCAGGTGGGCTGCCACGCGCCGCAGCGGCGCGTCGAGGTCCGGCCGACCGGGGAGGCCGGCCCGCACGGCCATCCACTGTTCGCGGACGCCACTGGGGAACTGGTCGTGGAGATCACGCCCGAGAACATGGCCCTGCCGACCGGCGGGGCCGTCCTGCTGCACGCCCATCCGGTCACCGGCCGGTAGGGCGAGCTGTTCCCTGCCGCACGGCGCTCCCGCGTGTACGGGGTACCGGGCCGCAGCAGTGGCACGCACAGAGCGCCGGTCTCAGCCGGATCCGCCGGCCAGGGCCGGGCGGCCGTCGGTGCGGACGGTGAAGACCTCACCGGCCCCGGTGAGGTCGAACAGGCGCCGGATGTGTGGTCCGGGCCCGGTCTGCCGCCCGGAAGCCCACGTGGCGGGCAGCCCCCGTCGGCCGTCCGATCGGGCTTGCCGAGACGCCACCCGTCTCCACCCTCCTCGCTCTCCCTCCAGTTCATCGGACCGCCGGCGAGGCCCTCGACCCCGCCGGCGGCACCCCGCTGCCCCGGGCGTCACGGTGCCGCGGCATCGGCCGCCGGCGGCTCGGGCTCCTCGTCGTGGTCGGCCTTGGCCCGCACATCGGGCGGGGTCGGCGCGGTGATGTTCCGCTGCTCGGAGGACCGCTCCCGGGCCTCCTCGTCGTGCTGCGGGTCGTCCTTCTTCTCCGGAGTGCTCACGGCAGTGCTCCCTTCGTCGGGCCGTCGCCACGCTCGCGCCTGCCCAGTGCATCGGCCGGCAACCGCGGATCGGGCGTCACGTACCGAGCTGCGCCTCGGCGCGGTCGACGGCCTGTGACAGCGCCCCGATCACCGACCGGACGAAGGGACTGCCGCCCGGGCACCGTTCCAGGGACGGAAGCGGCCGGAGGTCGAGGCGGGCGGTGAACCCGGCCGCCCCGACCCGTCGCGCCCGGTCGATCCCGGCGCGGCCACCCGAACGGCGCCGGACGACACGAGGCCGACGGCGGGCCGATGTCCCGACGGCAGGCCATGTCCCGAGGCCGGTCCGAACCGGTTGGCACGTGGATTCCATGCGTGCCGTCCGGCGGGTGGGGAAGGCGCGGCGAGATCCCCTTCCCGACCGTTTGGAGGAACGGCCATGGCCGACGACTTCGTCATCGACGTCACCCGGATCCGCGACGAGGCCCGCCAGAAGATGTCGGAGGGCCCCGTCACCGACACCTACGGCCTCGACCCGCAGAAGGTGATCGCCGTCCTCAACGACGTGGTGGCGACCGAGGTGGTGTGCTGGCTGCGCTACACCCGGCACGCCATCTCCGCCACCGGCATCGACCGGGCCCAGGTCGCGGCGGAGTTCACCGAGCACGCCGCCGAGGAGATGCAGCACGCGCTGCGGGCCGCCGAGCGCATCTCGCAGCTCGGCGGCGAGCCCGACTTCGACCCGGCCTCGCTGGCCGCGCGTGCCCACACCGACTACACGACGCCGGACGGCAAGGACCTGAAGGCGATGCTGGAGCACAACCTCCTGGCAGAGCGAATCGTCATCTCGACCTACCAGGAGATCGCCCGCTGGCTCGGCGACGACGACCCGACCACCCGTCGCATGATCGAGACGATCCTCGAAGAGGAGGAGGAGCACGCCGACGACCTCAGCGACCTGCTGGCCACGTGACCCGGGCGCCCATGTGCCTGGAGCCTGCACGGTCGGCGTGAGCGATCACTGACTCCCCCGCCGGGCCCCTCGTTGACCGGCCGCGTACACGTCCCTGCCGCAACGTCGCCGCCGCCGGGTCGACGCGGGGCCGGTGGCGTGCAGACGCAGCCCGCGCGGCCCGGAGTACGCAGGGTGGCAGCCCAGCCGCTCGACGGGTGGGGGCGGTAGCACGGTCGGGCGTGGGTGGTGTGCCCGGGAGGACGCGGACCAACCGTTGCCGATCGCGCCCGGCCCGGACCGGGCGCGGCGCGCCGCGACCCCCACACACCGGGAGGGTGTGGGGTGGGCGCCGCCCGGGCGGGCGGCCCCCCCGCCGCCGGGCGGCGGGGCCCCCCGTGGCCCTCGCGCCCCGGCCCCGGCGCGGGCGCGGCGCGCCGCGTCCCCGACACCTCGTTCGGGTGTGGTGTCGCCGCCGCCGGGCAGGCGCTCCCCAGCTGACCCGGGCGGTCAGCCACCCGAGCACAGGCAGGTGAGAACGATGACCACCGAACCCGCCGACCTCACGGGCCCCCGCAGAGCGCCGGACACGACACCTCCGGGATCCGCGCATCGGCCGGAGGAGGCCGACCGCCCCGGCCGGGCCGTGCCCGGCCGCAGCACGAACGAACCGCCCGGGGCAACCCGCCGACCGCGTCCGTCGTCCCCCGGCACGGCGGCTCGGGAGGTCGCGGGGGACCCTGTTGCCAGGGGAACGGGTGCCACCACCTTCTCGCAGCAGGTCGTGGCGAAGATCGTGGGCACGGCCGCGCGCGAGGTTCCGGGCGTCCACAGTCTCGGCAACGGGCCCGACGCCGGCGACGGCGTGAACGTCGTGGTCCCGGGGGCGGCCGGCGCGGCCGCCCCCCATGTGGTGCAGGTGTATCGAGAATAGGTGCCCCTCGAGGGGGGCGCCGGGCGCGCCCCC